>DATDEV010000076.1:0-21186 GCA_036522995.1 Polyangiaceae bacterium | reverse complement strand
TCTCCGACTCCCTGTGAAGAAGCGGTACCGGGGTTAGGAGAGCAGGCTGCGATCCGGTGATACGGAGGGCGAGCCGGGCGCGTACAGGATGTCGAGCACGACCCGGCGCTTGAGGAACAGCTCACGGAAGACCGGATCGCGGATGTGCTCGACCAGGCGGGTCACGTAAGCGCGCGCTCGCTCGCGGATTTCGAACGCTTGCGGCGAGCCGGCGCGGGCCAGCGCTTCGCAGCACAGCGCGCGCGTGGGCAGGCCGTATTCGGAGCCCTGCAAGGTCTCGATCGCGCCCATGGCGGTGGTCGCGAGCAGGATGCCCGTGTGATTTTCGCCCATTTCGACGCGGGCGCGCGCCTCGATGGCCATGGCGTAGAAGTGGAACGCCACGTAGGCCTGGGCTTCGGCGGCCTGCCGAGCGTCGAAGGCGTGCATCACGGCGCGGGGCGCGTCGTTCTGCTGGCGTGCCATCAGCGCGCGCAGAATCTTTTCGTGCACCGAGTCGAAGGCGCTGCCAGTGACGGCCGTGAGCGCTCCGGCATCACCGACCAGGGTCTCGGCCGCGACGTAATCGCCGGACTCGAGCAGCAGCTCTGCCGTGGACAGCAGCGTGTCGGCGCGCGAATCGCGATCGCCGTAGCGCTCGTGCGCATCGCGCGCCCGGCGCAAGTACGCCAGGCCGCGCGGCTCGTCGCCGAGGTTCGCGTAGCAAGCTCCGATCGTGCTCAGCGTGCGCGCGATCTGAAAGCGCCCGCCGATCGACAGATCGATGCGAATGGCGTCGAGCGCGAGCGCGATGCCGTCTTCGAAGCGGCCCAGCACCAGCAGCGCGTAAGCCAGCGAGTTTTTGGCGCGCGCCTCCAGGCGCCGTGCGCCGACACGCTTGAACACCGCGATGGCTTCGGCCTGGCATTCGACGGCTTCGTGCACGCGGCCGACGCGCCGCAGCAGCGTGCCGCGCAGGCGCAGCGCTTCGGCGCGCAGCCGCGCGGGCGCCGAAGCGTGGTTGCTGGCGTCGAGCGCGCGATCGACGGCCGCCAGCGCTCCCTGCATATCGCCGATTTCATGCATGATTTCGGCCATCAACGTGCGCGCACCGACCTCGAGCACCGCCGAGCCGCTGCTCTTGGCCATCAGCTCGCCGCGCTGCACCGAGGCCAGCGCCTTGCTCAGTTGACCGGCGTCCAGCTCGAACTGCGCGGTGCGAAGCAGCGCGGTGGCCACCCAGAAGGCCTTGCGGCTGGCCTTGGCCAGGCGCCTGAGCTCGGTGAGGTGAGAGCGCCGCTCCTGCCAACGACCCTGGTTGCGCGAGATGGCCTCCAGCGCTTCGTAGGCTTCGATCAGCTTGGGGTCGGTGTCGGCGAGCAGCGCGATCACGCGCCGGTAGCAGCGCTTGGCCAGCTGCGTTTGGTAGCTCGAGCGCGCGGCGTCGGCGGCTTCCAGAAAGAACCTGGCCGCCTCCTCGCGCGCGTTGCCGCGGGCCAGGTGGCGCGCGACGATGGCGGCGGTCAGGCCCTTGCCGAGCGGGGTGCGACCCAGGTGCTCGCCCAGCTTGCGGTGCATGCGCACCCGGCGACGGCGCTCGAGCGCGCGGTAGGCCACGTCGCGCGTGAGCGGATGGCGCACGTCGGTGAGCTCGCCTTTCTGCTCGCACAGTCCGCGCGCGCATAGGCGCATCACCGCGTGCTCGGTCTCGTCCCCTTCCAGCGCGAGCAGGTCGTCGGTGCCGAGCGGGCCGCCCGCCACCGCCAGCCACTCGACGATGGCTTGCTCGGCGCCGGGCAGCTCGTTGAGGCGATCGGCGATCAACTGCTCGAGCGTGGAGGGCAGCGGCAGCGCCACTTCACCCGGCCGCTCGACGGCCACCAGCTCCTGCCCGCCGCCCTCGCGCTCGTGGATCTCGAAGCGGCCGCGCTCGAGCAGCGCGTCGACCATTTCCAGCAGGAAGAACGGGTTGCCACCGGCGCGCGGCAACAGGTCGGCGCACACCTGGCGCACCCCGTCGATCACGCCGAAGCGCGCTTGCAGCAGGCGCAGCTGGTGCTCGGAGCTGAGGCCCTTGAGCTCGATGCGCACCAGCCCCTCGAGCTGCGGCATCACGCGATCGTCGGGACGCGCCAGCAGCAAGACCAGGATCGGCAGCGGCTCCGGCCGCTTCAAGAATTCGGTCACCAGCTCGAGGCTGGGACGATCGGCCCATTGCAGGCCGTCGAGCGCGATCACCAGCGGCGCATCCAGCGCTGCGCGCGCGAAGAAGCGCCGCAAACCCAGCGCGACCAGCTGCCGCGAGCGCGCCACGTCGGCCTCGTCCACCGCGCTGCGCACGCGCCCGGTCGCGAGCTCCGCCATGCGCTCCACGATCTCGGGGCCATCCTCGCCGCCCGCCAGCTCGCTCAGTGCCTCGCTGATCAGCGTGCGCGCGTCCTCGATCGGCTGGTCGCTGCGTGTGCCGGTTAGCTCCCTGACCCACTCCGAAACCGTGGCGAACGGCACCTCGCTCAAGGCCGGCGAGCACTCGGCGCGCAGCACACGCGCGTCGGGCGGCAGCTCGTTCAAGAACGCGGTGAGCAGCGCGGTCTTACCGATGCCCATTTCGCCCGAAATCACGCGCGCCGCCACCTGACCCGTGGACAGCCCCGAGCCCACCACGCCGTAATAGGCTGCGTGCAGATCCGCCAGCTCCGCGTCGCGACCGATCAGGTCGCTGGAAGCGCTGGCCATCTCGAGCAGCTTTTCCTCGCGCGTGTGCGGGCGCAGCAGCGAGTAGATGCGCATGTCCTGCGGCAGGTTGCGTTCCTCGGCGCCCGGGATCTTGATCGTGGGCGCGTCGCCCCACACGAAGTCGCGCCGCACCAGCCGGTATAGGCCGCCGGCAACCCAGCTCACGCCGGGGGGTGCATGCTCACCCAGCAAGTCGGCCAGGTGATTGGCGGGCTCGGCCAGCTCGTGTTGCACGAGGTGGCCCGCCTTGTCGCGCTGGCCGGTGGCGATGCCGCGCACGATGCCGATCGAGCCGCGCAGTGGCAGTGGCAGGTCCTCGGAAGCACCGCGGATCACCTCGTGCACGTCGATGGCGAGCCAGACGGCATCGAGCGGAGCGCGCGCCGGATTTGCCATCAAGCCGACCACCGCGCGCGCGAACGGCAACGTGCCCTCGCCAGCCTCGAGCCACGCGAAATGAGCGCCACGCCGGAAGGCGATCTCTTCGAGCGTGCTCTTGAGCCGATCGAGCGCGTGCGCCGCCTGCGCCGGTGACGAGGCGGCGGTTAGCTCGGCCAGGCCGTGGATGCAGAGCGTGACGACCGCGACGTGGCGCACCTCGCGGCCGGCCCGCTCCTTCAAGCCGGCGCGCGTTTGCCCGGGACCGGTCGTCTCGTCCGGCAGCTCCGAGCCGGTGCTGCCCGGCCCCACCGACAGCGACGACGCGTGCTCGGACGCATCGGGCCCGATGTGCACCCCGGGAATGTTTTCCGGTAGCGGCAGCCCCGAGGTGTGCTCGCGCGGTACGAACTCGGCCAGCACCGACTCGACCATGTGCGAGTCGATCAGCTGCTGGCGCGTGAGCAGCACGCGGCTGATCGCGCTCGCCACCTCGCGCGCGGTTTGAAAGCGCTCGGCCGGATCGCGCGCCAGCGCCTTCATCACGATCTCTTCGAGCTCGGGCGACAGCTCGCGCACGTAGGTGCTGGGCGGCTCGACGCGGCCGGCCCGCACCTCCTCCAGCAGCTCTTGCCCTTCGGCCGAGCCGTGCAGCGGACGACCCGTCAAAAGCTCGTGAAAAACTACGCCCAAGGAGTAGATATCGGTCCGGCGGGTGACCCGCTCACCGCGCGCCTGCTCGGGCGACATGTAGGCGGTCTTGCCCTTGAGCACGCCCGGCTCCTCGCGGAACAGGTTGGCCGAGGCGATGCCGAAGTCGGCGATCTTCACCGCGCCGTCGAAGCTCAGCAGCATGTTCTGCGGCGACACGTCGCGATGCACGATATCGATCGGCTTACCGGCCTCGTCCTTGCGTTCGTGCGCGTAGTGCAGACCCTTGGCGATCTCGGAGATCACGTAGGCCGCCACGTACGGGGGAACGCGCTGTCCCTTGGCTTGGGCGGCGCGCATCAGCTTGCGCAGATCGGGCCCCTCCACGAACTCCATGCTGAGGAGCTGCCCCTCCTCTCCATAGTCCTGGAAGTCGTAGACCTGGACGATGTTGGGGTGATTGAGGCGCGTCGCCAGCTGCGCCTCTTCCGCAAACATCGTGCGGAAGCGGCGCGAAGAACCGTATGCCGGCAAAATTCGCTTGAGGACGAGCACCTTGAACGTGCCCTCCGCGCCGCGCTTCTTCGCCAGGAAGACCTCGGCCATCCCGCCCGCACCGAGACGCCGGATGATCTCGAAATCCGCGAGCCGCTTGGGCGGTGGGCGTACTTGAGGATCGCTCATGCGCGAAGCCAACCACTTTACTCTGGATTTGGACTTTGCATGGTAACGTCGCGAGCGAAACCGCCCGGGAGGCTACGGGTGCGTTGGCTCGGCAATTTCGCGTTGAATGCTTTCGTTCTGGCGGTCGTCCTGGTTGGAAGCGACGCGCTGGCCCAGAAAAAGGGCAAGGCCCCGCCCCCAGGCCTTGCCTTGCGCCAGGTCACGCTGCTCGGCGGCAGCTACCATTTCTTCGACGAGCCCCGCTTCTACGGCGGCCTGGATCTGGGTCTGGTCTCGATTACATCGCTGCCCTGGGCGGCCGCTTGGGTGACGGAGGCGTGGGCGGCGTCCGGCTCGAGCTCGAGTTCCACTTGTAGTTGGGGGCGAGGGCTCGCGGACGCGGGCCACGGTGGTAAGGTTCGCCCCAATGCGGCTAACTGCTCTCGCGCTGCTGGCGCTCTCGACCTGGCTCGCTGGCTGTGCGGGCGGCGCGTCGGCGGGCGCGCCGAAGCACCCGAACGACCAGGGCGCGTCGATCAAAGGTGCCAGCGTCGACGAGCGCACGTTCGGGAGCGCGACCTACAAGCTGCTGCTCGCGCCGCCCGCCTCGAACGAGCGCACCAGCTTGCTGATCGGCGTGACGCGGCAGCAGCTGAAGCGCGCCCACGAGCGCTTCGACGCCGGCAACCCCTCGGCGGGCTTGTCGGCGGTGAGCGGCGCCCTGCTGCTGGGGCGAGCGGGAGAGCTGCGGCCCGAAATGCTGGAGCGCTCGCAGGACGCGCTCAACGCGGCTGCCACCGAGGTCGCGCGCGTCGGCAACGACGGTCGGGCGCTGGCGCTGTACGCCATGCTCTTGCCGCGGTTGCCCGAGGGCAAGCTGCGCAGCGACGTGCAAGCGCACCTCACCGCGATCGACAAGTTTCGTCAGGAGACGCGCGGCAGCGGCGCAGTCACGACCGCGTCGGCCGCGGCGCGCGCGGCGATTGGTCGCGCCATCCTCGACACCGGGCCAAAGGCCATGGACGAGGCCAAGAAGGCCAGCGTCGCCTGGCTGCGCCAAGCGCTGGCCACCAACATCGGCGAGGCCCCGATTCGCTCCAACCAGGAGCGTGACGAGGCGTTCGAGGCTTACCGCGCGCTCCGCGCAGGCGGCTACACCGTGGCGGCGCTCTACTTGCGCCAGCGCGATCCGCGCGGCGCGCTGACCCTGCTCGACTCGGCAGGCCTGGAAAAGCTGATGGCGCCGGAGCTGCGCGATCGGCTGGAACGCGCCGCCGATGAGGCCGACGCCGATGCCTGGGCCGACCTCTATCACTTCTTCGATTCGGCGCGCAGCAGCGCCGATGGCCTGCTCGACGCGGAGCTGGTGGACGCCGCGGCGTTCGGGGCCGCCGAAGGCTTGTTCCGAGTCGAGCCCAGCTCGCTGCGTGGCGCGTTGCCGCTGGCGGCCGAGCTGGCGCAGCACGGTATGGCCGAGGTAGCGCCGCTGGTGATCGGCCCCGCCTTGAGCGAGCGTCCCGAGCCCGACGCGCTCAGCGCTGCGCTCGGCTTCGTGGCCCGCGTGATGAGCGATGAAGAGTACGTGGGCGGGCTTGCCGGAGCGCGCATGACGTTCGAGAACGCCGCGCCGCTGCTGGAGCTCGCCTCGACGCCCCAAGCCCGCGGCCGAGTGCGCCCGACGCCAGCGCGCCTGCGCTTCGCGATGGCAGCCACCGAGGTCCGCCACGGCGAGCTGGATCGCGCGCGACCGCTGCTGCTCAAGTCGCTTCAGGACGAGCCGAGCAGCGACACCTTGCTGCTGCTGGTGTCGATCGACAGGCAGCGAGGCAAGCTGGCCGACGCCCTGGGCTGGGCCGACAAGGCGGTGCTGGCAGCGCGCGGCGCACAGGACCTGCTGACCGAAGCCGAGGTGCAGATCGCGCGCTTCGAGCTGTTCCGCGAGCAGAAGAACGCCGGCGAGACGGCGCACGCCCTCGAGGCAGCGCTGACGCGCGTGCTGGCGGCGCAGAAGCAGAGCCGCGGCGGCGCGCTACAGGCACGCGCCGAACGGCTACTGGCCCGCGTGCTCGAGTACTACGGCGACCAGCGCGCGGTGCGACGCGCCACCGAGCGTGCGTTCGAGGCCGCTGGCTCCGATCCGCGCTTGCTGTCGGCGACGGTGATGGACGCCGCGCGGCGCGGGCTCACGCTGTCGGACCTCAAGGTAGCGCGCTCGGCGGTAGAGCGCGCCGTGAGCGCCGGGATGTCGGGCGAAGATCTGGTGTATCCGGCGCTCTGGCTGCAGCTGCTCGAGAAGCGGCTGCGTGTGCCGAGCAGCAGCTCCGTGGAAGACGCTTATTCGGCGCTCGACAACGCCCCGGGTTGGCCGACCAGGCTGCGCGCTTGGGCCACCGGGCGCCTGAGCGACGCCGAGCTGATGTCCGCCGCCAAGGATCGCTCGCAGCGCACCGAAGCCATCTTCTATACGGCCATGTCGCGGCACGCCCAGGGTAGCGATGCGGATGCCAAGGCCGGCCTGGAGCAGGTGGTCAAAAGCGAGGCCATTGATCTAGTAGAGGTCTCGATCGCGCGTGACTTGCTCGCGACGTATGATCCCGCACACATTGGTTACAAGCTGCCGGCTAATGTGGTGGTGCCGTAGGGCGAGGTTCCTGGTTGCCTCCGCAGAGGAGGCCCTAGACAAACTCGGCGAGGCCGAGCGCCAGCCGCGGTGCGGGTCACCCGAGTCGCCACGTGCACCAAGCGAAGCACGGAGGCGACAAACTATAATTGCGGCTTGCGGCCTAGCAGCTTGGTGGCGATGTGCTCGCCCAGCTGCGCCGAGAGCAGGCGCTCGACCTGCGCCTCCTTCTCGGCACGCTCGCCTTCGCCATACTGGAACTCGATGCCCATGCCGGCCGGGTTGGCCTTGGTGGCGTCTCCGGCGTCCGTGGTCCAGATGACCTTGCCCCGCAAGCGGAGCGGCTCGGGCATGTTGGGCACGCCGAGCGCGAACACGAACTCGGTACCGACCGGGAGCGGCTTGTCGGTGCCGATGAAGGTCCCGCCGCGCGAGATGTTGCGCGTGTAGTCGGCGAAGAACGTATTCAGCCGCTTGTATTCGACCTTGAGCTCGATGGGAGCCCGGAAGCCGCCGCGCCGGTCGTCGTCGTTCGTCATGAAGAAATGCGCAGGGCCTCGACGGCCCGACGTAGCAGCGTAGCCGTAGCGGCCCGCTGGGGGGAAGGGGCCGTTTTTGGCGTAGGCGTCTCGAAGGGGGATTGGGCGCGTATTGGGCGTGCCGCCGCGCGCCGCCCGCTATGCTATGTGGCGGGGCGGTGCGAGATCCGTACGAAGTCTTGGGTATTGGCCGTGAGGCGAGCGAAGCGGACGTGAAGACGGCTTTCCGCCGCCTCGCCGCTCAACACCATCCGGACAAAAACCAGGGCGACCCCGCCGCTCAGCAACGCTTCACCGAAATCAACCTCGCCAATCAGATCCTCTCGGATCCCGACAAGCGCAGCGCCTACGACCGCTACGGGCCGGCTGCGTTCCAGGCAGGGGGGCGCAGCGGCATGGGCGAGGCGGTCGACTTCGGCGGGCTGGACGAAATCTTCGGCGACATCCTGGGCGCGTTCGGCTTTCGCGGCGGCGACCGCGGCGATCTGCGCTTGCCGCTCACGCTGACCTTCGAGGAGGCCGCGCTCGGCTCCACCAAAGAGGTGCGCTACCAACGCACCGACGTGTGCGGGACGTGCGAGGGCCGCGGCGGCGAGCCCGGTACCCGCGTCGAGACCTGTTCGGCGTGCGGCGGGCGCGGTCGCGTGCGCTTCCAGCAGGCGCTCTTCCCGCTGGCGGTGGAGCGCGCCTGCTCGCGCTGCAAGGGCAGCGGCTCGCTCCCCACCACGCCGTGCCGCACCTGCACCGGTAAGGGCCTGGTGAGCAGCGAGCGCGTACTGCGGGTGGACGTGCCCGCCGGCATCGAGCACGGCGCTACGCGCGTGGTCGACCAGGGCGGGCACCGCACCCGGCCCGAGCGCGCGCCAGGTAGCCTGGAGCTACTGGTGGAAGTGGCGCCGCACCCATTCTTTCGACGCGCGGGCGACGACGTGGTGTGTCGGGTTCCGATCAGCTTCGTGCAAGCGGCGCTGGGCGGGGAAATCGACGTGCCCACCTTGGAAGGCAAGATCAAGGTGCGGGTGCCGCCTTCGACGCAGCCAGGGCAAGTGCTGCGCGTGCGCGGCAAGGGCGTCGAGCACCGGCTGCGCAGCGGACGCGGCGATCAGCTGGTCGAAGTGGCGGTGGAGATCCCGGCACGCCTCACGCCGCGCGCGCGCGAGCTGATCGAGGAGCTAGGCCGCGAGCTGGGCGAGGACGTGCTGCCACAGCAGCAGGGCTTCCTGGAGAAGCTGCGAGGCCTGTTCTGATGCGCGCGGTGACGTTCGACTTTGGTCAAACGCTGGCCGAGCTCGACTACGACTTCTTGGTGCGCCGGCTGAGCGAGCGCGGTGCCAGCCTGGATGCAGCCAAGGCTCGCGCAGCGACGAGCGACGCCTGGGCGCGCTACGGCCAGGCCAAGAGCACCGGGCATGCGCTGGCCTGGCGCGCCATGATGGAGCTGGTGCTGGAGCGCGGCGGCGTGCCGGCAGCGCGGCTGACCGAGCTCGGCGACTGGCTCTGGAGCGAGCAGCCACGGCAAAATCTGTGGCGAAAGCCGCTGCCCGGCATGATCGAGCTGGTGCGTGAGCTGCGGCGCGCGCGCGTGCCGCTCGGCATCCTGTCCAACTCCGAAGGCCAGCTGCAGCGGCTGGTCGATGAGCTGGGCTGGAGCGGCGACTTCGAGGTGGTGGTGGACTCCGGTCGCGTCGGCGTCGACAAGCCCGATGCGCGGATTTTTCAGCTCGCTTGCACTGCGCTCGCCGTGGAAGCGTCCCAGCTACTCCACGTCGGAGACTCCTGGGAGGCCGATGTAGAGGGCGCCCTGAACAGCGGCTCTCACGCGGTCTGGTTCGACGCTCGGCACCGCGAACGTTCGCTACCGAGCAGCACCTACGGCGCCGCCGACGCGGGCGAGCTGCGCGAAGTCCTGGCTCGGCTTGGGCTCGTGAGTTAGCGTGAGCGCATGAAGTCTCGCCGCATCGGCATGCTGGGCGCCGGCAACATGGCTAGCGCGTTGATCCGTGGCCTGCTCGCCTCCAAGAGCGTGACCCCGGAGCAGATCACCGCCAGCGACGTTCGCGCCGATCACCTGAAACAGCTCGAAACGCAATACGGCATCAAGACTTTCGCGGACAACCGCGAGCTGGCGGCGGCTTCCAACCTGGTGGTGCTGGCGGTCAAGCCGCAGGTCGTCGATCGCGTGCTCGATCAAATGGCCGACGCCTTCGCGCCGGATACGCTGCTCGTGTCGATCGCCGCGGGCGTCCCGATTCGCTCGCTCGAGGCCCGCTTGCCGGAGCACGTGCGCGTGGTGCGTGCCATGCCCAACACCGCTGCCATCGCCCTGGCGGGCGCCACTGGCATCGCTCCCGGTGGGCGCGCCACGCAGGAGGATATCGACGTTACCCAAGCGCTGTTTGCCGCGATCGGCCGCTCGGTGGTGCTCGACGAGTCACTGATCGACGCCGTGACTGGCCTGTCGGGCAGCGGCCCTGCCTACGTCATGGTCATCATCGACGCGCTGGCCGATGGCGGAGTGAAGGTCGGTTTGCACCGCGACACGGCGCTGCTGCTGGCCGCGCAAACGGTCTATGGCTCGGCCAAGCTGCTGCTCGAGACCGGTGAGCACCCTGGCCGCCTGAAGGACATGGTGACGAGCCCCGGCGGCACCGCCATCGCGGGGCTGCACACGCTCGAGAGCGGTGGGCTGCGTCGCACCCTGATCGACGCCGTCGATGCAGCGACCAAGCGCGCGATCGAGCTCGGCGAGGCGATGGCCAAGAAGCTAGCTCGCGACTGAGTCACCGGTTCATTCAGTCACGGCGCCACTCGCGCGCCGGCAACCTGGTGACAAACTAAGTGTCCGCGCAAAGGGGCCGGGGGGGGGACAGCCTCACTCTGCGCGGACGAGAAAGTACTAGCAGCAGGCCTACTGAAAAGCAAACCCGGATGACCGTTTGGTGACGTGAAATGCGTCCTACACGCGTGCTCTCGGACTGCTCCAATAGGAAAGTTTTCGACGCTAACCTCAAGGGTGATGCACGCGTCGCAACGCTGCAGTGCGGCACCTTTCAAAACTGAAAGGGCTCGCGCCTCGGACGCTTCTAGTAACGCAGGGCGTCTCAGTTCGAGCAGCGCAGACCCACACGGCGCCCCAGCGGCTTGCGCTCGGTAAGCGTGACCGCGACGGCGGGTCGACCCGGGGTGAGCTTGGACGCGGCGGTTCTGCCGACGCCTCCACTTTCCCCCTGCGCCGCCAGCCGATCCACACAGATACCCAGGGCGGACACGCGAAATCGCCCTTCGAACGAACGCGCCGTCATGCCTCCCGGCAGCTCGCTCGCGTACGGATCCGGGCCCGGCTGTGTCGTCATCAGAAAACCCTCGGCGCCTTCGCTGCAGGGCTCGGGCATGCTCGCCAGCTGGCTGGGGGTGACCTGGTAGGGAGCGTCGACCGTGGCGTTTTCCAGGTCGAGCGGGTGAACGAACCAGCTGCTACCGCGCACGCCGATGGCCAGCGCATCGCCCGCGGCGCTGCGCAGTAGCTCCGCGTTGGCCCCGCGTGGCGGCGGAATATCGGACACTTCGAGCACCACCTCCAGGTCCGTGCCCACCACCTGGTAGACCCGAAAGCTACGCGAGCTCTCGTCGTAGGAACCCAGGAACACACCGGCCTTGGTCTTCACCACACCCGAGAAGCGCGCCGCCATGCCCAGCCGTCCCACGTTGGGAATACGCTGCGGCACCCGACCCGCCTCGAAAACGAACAGCTCGAGGGTGCCGCGCGAGCTGAGCAGTAGCGCCCCGGCCGTGCCCGACGGATCGAGCGCGGTCGCAATCCCGGCGGCGCTCGTGCTTGGCTCGGCCCCCAGCGCGTCGGCCGCGGTGAGCAAATCCACCCAGGGGCTGCGTGCCGTCGCGGTCACGTGCACGCCGGGCTCGACCGAGAAGCGATCGGCGAACGCGATGCTGAGCGAACCGGTCTTGGTCCAGTCCGTCCCGCGCGGGCCGTAGGCGTAAACGCGTACTTGGACGCCGTACGGCTCGGTGCCGGCGTCCACCCCGTGATGGTTTTCGGCCAAGCTGGGGGGCGGCCGATCGAGCAAGGGAGACAGCGGCGCAGCTTCCTGCTCGTCGGCGGGCTGGCTCGCCGGGCGACTCAAACGCCGGCGCCCAGCTGGCGACGCCGGGCGCAGGGGCAACGCGGGCCGGCTCACCTCACCGGTGGGCTCGCAGTGCAGTACCCAGCGCGAGCCGCCCGACCCCGGAAATGTGATGCGCGGCGGCGCTGCTGGGGCTTGCAGGCTGCGCGCCGCACGCGCGCCGAAGTAGCCAACGCGAGTAAAGCCGGCAAACGAGCAGCCGATCTCCGAGCAACCTTGGCGCAGGCCCGAGCCGGCCACCGGCTTCAAATCCAGCTCGGGAGGAAGCTCCACTCCCTGCCATTCAGCGCCGCCGTCGGTGCTCTCGGACGCCAGCCCGCTGTCGCCCAGGACCAGCACGCGCGGACCGTCGAACAGCGCGCGCGCGGAGTTGTCCTGGATGCGCCGCAAGCTCAGCTTGCCCTCCAGCGTGACCTCGAAACCGGCGAAGGGCCCGGCCCCGACTACCCAGCCCTGCAGCAGACCCGGTTTGCTCTCGACCATGCCGTCGAGCCACACGCCGCGCTCCATCAGCTTGGTGGCGCGTGGTTCCTTGCGCGTCAGCGCGAGCGGGATCTTTTGCCAGCCGCTGCCCGCGTCCAGCTCCAGAAAGCCAGGGCGGCCGCTGCTGGGCGGCGTGAGCGCGGCGGCGCGCCCATCGCCGAGCGCGACCAGCCGCGCCCGCTCGCTCGAAGCGCGCACGTCGCGCCAGCTGCCGCTGGGCGACACGACGCAGTGGTCGAGCGCCGAGCCACGAGCGCGACAGCCGCCGTGAATGACGAGCCCGCCGTTGCCGCTGCTGCTCACGGCGCGTGCACCCTCGAGCTCCAGCAGCGGCTGCAGGCCGAGCGGCTCCGTGACGCCGTAGATGCGCGTCAGCGCCTGACCGTCGCCACAAACGAACGCCACGCCCTGGGCTCCCCAGCGAACGCCTTGGCACTCGCCTGCCCCGCCATACGCCCGCTCACGCCGCTCGATGACTCGCCCGCCGTCGAGCCTGACACGAAACAGCGTACCAGAGCTTGCCAACAGCGCGTTGCCGCGTCCATCCGGAAAGCCGGTCAGCACCGCCGTCTGCAGCATGGGCACTCGCCCGTGATCGACCAGCGCCGGCTGAGCGGAGATGCGCGCCAGCTCGGCCTGCGCAGCGGCGCTGGCTTGCGCCGCGTCGCGATCGGCTACGTGTGCCAGCTCGCCGCGCGCGCTCAGCAGATACTCCGCGGTCGGCGTCGTGATCGAAAGCGCAGAGCCTGCCGCCTCGAGCGCAGTCACGGGCAACGACAGCGGGCGCCAGCTGCTGCCGGCGTCGAAGCTGAGCAGCACCCCTCGCAGCGGCACCTGGACCGCGCCGAACCAGCCGTCGACGAACACGGTCTGCCCGTAGGCGGGTGCCGGAGGCAAGCCGAGCGGCGGCAGCGCCTGACCCGTCTCGAGGTCGAGCGCGCGGTAATCGGCGTCGCGACGCGGCAGGATCAGCAGCCGGTCGAAGCCGGGCACCACGCGCTCCACCTCGAAATCGAGCTGCGCCACCGGCTCGAGCTTGGCGGTCCAGCTGGTCGAGCGATACAGCAGGGTCGCGCTGGACGAGACGATCCAGAATAGAAAGCCGGAGCCGAAGCGCTCGGGGAGCTCCAGGAACTTGGCGCTGCGCGCTGCCGGCAAGAGCTCGTCGCCCACCTCGAGCGAGCCGTCCAGGTGCTCGGTCACGCGCAGGCCGAGCGCCAGCAGCCGGCGCGAGCCGTCGTGGTGTACACCGGCTTCGATCACGCCCACGCCCTGAGTCGGCGGGTACAGGCGCGGCCGGCCCGGCTCCGGCGCGACGGCGCCCGCCGTCAGCGCCGGGCGAGCTGGGGCGCGGGCCGCGCCCGGCGCGGCTCCTCCGCAGCCCGCGAGCAGCGCGAGCGCGCTGGCCAGCGCAGCCGGGACGCGCATCGGGCTACGCCTGCAGTTCGGGATCGCTCGATTTGAACCAGCGACTGGCGACGCGCACCGCGTTGGTGGCTGCGCCCAGGCGCAGGTTGTCGCCGACCACGGTCAGGCACACGGTGCGCTGGCTCGGGTCGCGCGCGTCCAGGCGCAGGCGGCCGACGAGCGCGCGATCGCGGTCCTTGACCGACCACAGCGCAGACAGGCCATCGCCGCTGGCGCCGGGATAGAAGCTGACGAACGGCGTGCGAGCCTTGTCGCCCAGCAGCGCCGAAAGGCCTGCCAGCGAGACCGGCTTGGCGAAGGTGACCCAGGCGTTCTCGTAGTGGCCGACGGCGACGCCCACGCGGCAGCACTGGGCGCTCACGCCGAGCTCCGGCAGCTCGAGGATCTTCTTGGCCTCGAACATCAGCTTGCGCTCCTCGGACGAGAAGCCGCTGTCGTCGGTGCCGCCGTTGTGCGGCACCGTGTTACCGGCGTAGGCCTTGGGATCGAACACCGAGCCAAGCCGGTCGAGCGCCGCGTAGCCGCTCTTGCTCGCCTCCAGGAAACCGTCCAGCGCCGCGATACCCGCGCCGCTCACGGCCTGATAGGTGCTCACGGTCACGTTCTCCAGCCCGTACTCCTGCTGCAGCGGCGAGAGCGCCAGCGTGAGCGGGATGGTGGTGCAGTTGGGGTTGGCGACCAGCCGCACCGCCTCGTCGACCCGGCGCGAGTTCACCCCGGCTACGACCAGCGGGACCTTGGGGTCAGCGCGATAGGTGTTGCTCTTGTCGATGACACGGTAGCCGAGCGCCTGCAGTCGCGGCACGTAACGCTTGCTGTGATCGTCGTCGAGCGCGACGAACGCCAGGTCGCCCTTCGCTGCGCTCTCGTCTTCGAGGCGCGGGGCAGCTTGCACCTCGTAACGCTTCTGTCCGTGCTCGAGCTCCTGGTCACGGCTGGCGTACAGCGAGAGGGTCGCGCCCGGCCAGGCGCGCGCGACGAGATCGAGCATTTCGCGCCCGACCAAACCCGTGGCTCCAAGAAGACAGATACGCATGGGCCGCGGGTGTAGCAGCGATCCCGGCATCGTTCCAGGGCCCGTCGCGGCCCGCCGCGCGCGCAGGGCTTTTGATGCGGCCTGGGCCCGTCCGTATTACGGTCGCCGGGATGTCCAGCAAACGTCCCGCGTCACCCGGCGCCGAAGAGATCCTCGGCCTGTACTTCCCGGTACTCGACCATGGCTTCGTGGCGCTCGTGGACTACATGGGCACCGACGAGTGCATCGAGCGCGCCGCGCGCGTGAGCTACGGCTACGGCACGCGCAAGGCCAGTTTGACCCGCGGCCTGCTGCGCTACCTGCGGCGTCACCTGCACACCACCCCCAGCGAGATGCTGGAGCTGAAGTTTCATTGCTGCATGCCGATGTTCATCGCGCGGCAGTGGATCCGCCATCGCGCGGCCAGCGTGAACGAATATTCAGGACGCTATTCGCTGATGCCGATGCTGTTCTACACGCCCAGCGCCGAGCAGCTGCAGACGCAGAGTCGCGTGAACAACCAGGGTCGCAGCGGTACGCCGGTCAGCGAGGACCAGTATACGGCGTCGGTGGCGCGCTGGAACGAAATCCGCCGCCTGAGCCGTGGCGCCTACGAGCAGATGACGGCGGAGGACATGGCGCGTGAGCTGGCCCGCATCGACCTGCCGCTGTCCACGTATACGCAGTGGTACTGGAAGATCGATCTGCACAACTTTCTCCACTTCTTGAAGCTGCGCGTCGATCGCCACGCCCAGTGGGAGATTCAGGAGTACGGCAGGGTGCTGGCCGGCATGCTCAAGCGCGTCGCCCCGCTCAGCTACGAGGCGTGGATCGACTACGACGTGTGCGGGTCGCGCATGTCGCGCATGGAGCTGGACGCGGTGCGGCGCCTGCTACGCGTGCAGGATGGCGGGCTCGCCGCGCAGGCCGGCAACCTGAGCCCGAGTGAGCTCGACCAGCTGGGCCTGGCCAAGCGCGAGGTCGTCGAGCTGCTGGAAAAGCTCACGCCTGCCGCCACTCCCGACTTCGAGCTGGAGCTCGGCCAGGCCAAGAGCGCCCAGTGGTTTGCCGACGAATTCCAGAAAGCAGTGCCTAAGGTGGACAAGGCTCCGGAGTAGAGCCCGCGCGCGCGGCCATCAAGCCGTCCACGAACGCCACCAGCGAGTCGAAGGCGAAGGGCTTGCTGAGCACCGGCCGCGCTACCTCGTCCAGGAACTTGCTGGTATCGGGCGTGACGGCCCCGCCGGTGAGGAACGCCAGTCGCGGCAGCAAGCTCGGGTAGAGCTGGCGCACCACCCCGTAGAAATCGATGCCCGAATCACCGGGCATCATCAGGTCGCACAGCACCAGGTCGTAGCTCGAATCGAGGCCGAGCGCCGGCAGCGCGGCCCGCACGCTGTCGACGGCGACCACCTGGTAGCGCCCGGTCAGCAGCTTGGCCACGAGCGAACGAATCAGAGGTTCGTCGTCGATCAGCAGCAGCTTCGGCTGCCGTCCGGCGCCAATGCTGCGCATGGTCGGTGCCGGCGGCGGTGGTGTCGAAGCCCGCCGCGTCGACGCCACGCTCGCGGCTGGCTCCGGCAGCTCCGGGGCGCACGCTGGCAGTAGCACCCGGAAGCGCGTGCCCAGCCCCAGCTCGCTCTCGACCCCGATTTCACCGCCGAAGCCCGCCACGATGGTGCGGCAAATGCTCAGGCCCAGTCCCGTGCCCAGCCCCAAGTCCTTGGTCGTGAAGAAAGGCTCGAATACGCAGGCCTGAACCTCGGGCGTCATACCCCGGCCGTTGTCCTCCACCTCGATCACGGCGCTACCGTCCTCGGCGGTCCAGGTGCTGACGCGGACTTCGTTTTCGTGGCGCTCGCCGGTCAGCGCTTGCACGGCGTTGGTGAGCAGGTTGACGACCACCTGCGACAGCTTCAGCTCGTTGCCGCTCACCTGGGGCACGTCGCGCAGGCTGGTCAGCAGGCGCGCCTGGTGCAAAAGCTGATTGCTGGTGAGTCGTATCGCCCAGTCCACGCAGGCCCTGGGATCGACCGGACGCAGGGTCTGCTCCTCCATGCGACCGAACGAGCGCAGCTCCTTGACCGTGCTCGCGACGCGACTGGCACCTTCCTCGGCGTCACGTAGGCTGCGTATGGCCTGGTCGAGCTGCTCGCGCCAGTCGCCGGGACTGGGGTGATGGCGTAGCCGCTCCAGCTCGGCCAAGGCCAGACTCACGTTGCCGATGGTGTAGGCGAGCGGATTGTTGATCTCGTGGGCAACGCTGGCCACGAGCGTTCCGAGCGAGCTCAAGCGATCGGTCAGAGCCAACTGCGCATCGCGCTGCCGCTGCTCGGTCACGTCGTGCAGCACCAGCACGGCTCCCAGCACGCGCTCGGCGTGCAGAATCGGCGCGACCGTACCCTCCAGCTGCACGGGGGAGCTGGCGCGGGGCGGCAGCGTGTCTGCCTCCAGCCGGACGGCGCGCCGCTCGCTCATGGCCAGCGCGACCTCGGCCAGCTCGCCCGCTGCGACGCCGCCCAGCAGCTGACCGAGCGAGCTCCCCCGCGCGGCCGCTTCCTGCAAGCCGAGCATGCGCTCCGCCGCCGCATTCAGGAACGTGACGCGCTGCTCTGCATCGCAGGCCACCACGCCATCTGCGATCGCGCGCAGCGTGGTGGAGAACCAGCGCTCGCGCTCTGCCAGCTGCTGATCCAGGCGGTGCTTGAACAGCGCCACCTGCAGCGCGCTCTTCACTTCACCGATGGTGAACGGCTTGACCACGTAGCCGTAGGCGCCGGTGCGGGCGGCACGCTGCAGCGTGTCGTCGTCGGTGTGCGCCGTCATGTACACCACCGGCACGTCGGCATCGTTGCGCAAGCGCTCGGCGATGGCGAAGCCTTCGATGCTGCCGCGCAGCCGGATGTCGACCAGCGCCACGTCGGGCGGCGAGCTATCCGCCAGGTGCGCCGCTTCGGCGGCGCTGGCCGCAATGCCGGTGACGGTGTAGCCCGCGTCGCGCAGACTGCGCTCGACGTGCGTCGCAACCACGCGCTCGTCCTCGACGATCATGACCCGCGGTGGGGTCGCCCCAAGCTCCGCGGCAGCGCCGCTCATGGCTGCGCCTCGGCAAATCGGAACACGAAGCAGGTGCCTTCATGGCGCTGGACCTCGAGCTCGGCGTCCAGCTGTTTGGTGAAAATAGCCACCAAATCCAGCCCCAAACTGCTGCTCTGCTCGGCGGGAAAGTCGAAGCCCAGACCCACGCCGTCGTCCTTGACCGTGAGCAGCACGCGTCCCGCCGCTAGCCGCTGCAGCTCGACGCGCAGGCAGCCCGGCCGTTCACCAGGAAAGGCATGCTTGAGCGAATTGGTCACGAGCTCGCTGACGAGCAGGGCGCACGGGATGGCGCGCTCGGGCGCCATCTCCACATCGGCAAGCGCCAGCTCCACGCGCACCCGGTCCAAGACGCCGCTGGCGCGGCACAGCTCCGAGACCAGCGCCTCGGTGTAGCGCGCCAGGTTCACCGCCGACAGGTTGCGCGAACCGTACAGCTGCTCGTGCACCAGCGCGATCGAGTCGATGCGGCGCTGACCTTCGGCCAGCGCGTGCTTGGCCTCGGCGCCCGCAGCACGCGCCTGCAGCGCCAGCATGCTGGAGACCAGCTGCAGGTTGTTCTTCACGCGGTGGTGAATCTCGCTCAGCAGTACGTCGCGCTCCTTGAGCGCGGCGGTCAAGGCGGTGGTTCGGGCTTGCACCGCCTGCGCTGCTTCGCGGATTTCGGTGATGTCGATGCACGAACCGATGAAGCCCTCGAAGCGCGCCTGCGGTCCGTAACGAGGCACGCCGTGGTCCAGAATCCAGCGGTACTGGCCATCCGCGCGCCGCAGGCGGTACTCCATGCGGAACTCCTTCTGCGCCACGAACGAGTCGAGATAGCCATCCATGCAGTCTTGAAAGTCCCCGGGATGCACGCCTTCGGCCCAGCCGTTGCCTCGCTCCTGCTCCAGGCTGCGCCCCGTGAAGCTGAGCCAGGTGGCGTTGAAGAAATCGCACAAACCATCGAGCCCCGACATCCACAGCATGACCGGCGCGTGATCGGCCAGCAGTCGGAAGCGCGTGTCGTCACCGACCGACGACGCGCCGCTGGACGGGGTGGGTGCATCAAATGGCGTCGGCAAGCTCGCTCCCCTCGTTCGGCGCGATTTCCAGCACCGTCAGCATGGTTTCACAGGCGTCGAGCACCTCCGGCTGCAGCCGCCGACGGACAGCGGCAAAGACCTCGACATTGCCCGGCTCCGTGTCGCACAGCAGCCGCTCCAGCTGCTCGAACCACGCGCCGTGCCAAGCGGCGTCGCTGGCGAACGAACGCAGGCTCTGGCTGAGAAGCTCGGCGCCGTGACGGGCCGCGAACGCGCCCAGGCGCTCGACGATCAGCGGCTCCAGCGTCGGCTTGAGCACGCCGTTGAGCGCGACCAGCGCCTCCTCCCAACCGTAGGTGACCAGCAGCCGCTCGATCACGCGCCGCAGCGGCTGCAGAGCCTGGTGGCTCTGCCACAGCTCACGTCCGGCCTGGTCGAGCTGCTGGACGGTGCTGCCCGAGCGCCAGAGCCACTGGCACAGGCGCTGGATGCGGCGCAGCTCGTCAGCAGCCTGTAGCGCCGACGCGACGGCGATGCGGCCGCCCGGGGCCAGGGCGCCAACGTACGCGCTCGTCATCTGCAGGCCGTGCAGCGGGAAGCGCAGGGCGCTGACCAGCGCTACGAGTGGGCCGAGCTCGCGCGAGAGCGGCGCCGCCGGAGCTCCAAATAGGTGATCGAGCAGTGCCTCTTGATCGCGACGCGCGGCGACGTAGCTGCTGTAGGTCGTCTGCGCTGGATCCGCGAAGGCGTCCCAGTCGGGGCAGCGCAGCTTGCCGCCCTGCTGAGCCTGATAGTGCCGCGAGACCGGCGTTTCGATCTCGAAGCCGCGCGTGGGATAGTAGAGCAGCGCGGTGGTCGTGATCTCGTAGTCGCTGGGCTTGCGCTGCCTGCCTTCCAGGCAGGCGTAGGTGCGCCGCGGCGCGCCTATCACCCGCTGCAATCGCAGCTCGCGCGCGCTCACGAGCTGCCCTCCTCCCAGCAGGCTCGCTCGGAGTCGATCTGCAAGCGGCCCTTGAACGAGGGCATCACCTGCTCCAGGTCGCCCGGCAACCGCACCGGACGCCCGAGCGCCATCTCGATGGCAGCCCGCGTCACGAAGCAGCGCTTCGACGCCAGCACCCGCAGGTAGGCGCCCTGATCCTGCACGCGCACCGGGCCATTCAAGCTCAGAATGGCGGCCAGCACTGCGCGACCGAAGTCCGAGGCCTCGAGCACCGGGCCAACGCCGACGCCCCGCAGCGCGTCGCTCCCGGCTCGCGACGCAGCGTCGACCAAGATGCGCCCGGCCTCCACCCGCAGCGGCAGCGGCACCAGGCAGGGGCGCAGGGGATTGATGCCGGCGCCGCTGCGCGCGTCGAAGCAGTGCCGATGCGCCGAGCAGGTGATCACGCCGTCCTCCAATTTACCCTCACTGAGTGGATAGCCCAGATGCGGGCAGCGATCCCGATAGGCGCATACGCCGCTGTCGAGTCGGACGAGCAGCACCGGCGCCCCGTCCACGCGCACGGCGCGCATCTCACCGATCCACAGCTCGGCTTCGTCGAGCACGGCTTCAAACGCCATGATCCTCCGACACCAGGTCGACGCGATCGAGCGCGCGCACGCCGGCCTCGCGCAGGCTGAGCTCACCCGGCAGCAGCTTGCCACGATGAAGCACGCGCAGGCGGCCCGACGGCGTGACGCGCGATGCTGCAGCACGCGCCAAGCGTCGTGCGAGCTCGGCGACCAGCTCGCCGTCCGGCGCCAGCACGACCAGGCCCAGCGTGTCGCCATGCACGAAGGCATAGAGCGGGATGCTGCTCATGCGCGTCGGCTCCCCTCGTCACGCTTCAGGAATGCATAGTCGCCGCCGGCTACGTCGCGCCCCCAGCTCTGTTCCGACAGCCCGAAATGGCGCAAGAGCTCGAGCAAGTTGGCGGGCGCCTCGCCTGCGAGGATGCGCTCGACCACACCGCGATGAGCAGCATAGCGCTCCGGTTCGGCCTCGAACAGCTCGCGACACGGCTCGGAGCAAAACACGTAGCGCCGCCCGCTGCGCTCGACGAACAGCGCCTGATTGTGCGCGGGCGTGCCCGCGCACAGCACCAGCTGACACAGGTTGCAGAAGGGCACCGGCGTGTTGCCGTGACTGAACCACTCGATGCCTGGCCCCGCCGCGCGCCAGCGCTCGGCCACGTTTTCCCAGACCGGCACCAGCTGCGGAAAGCTGGTCGGATACTTCTCGAGCAGCCAGGCTTGCTCGCGCGGCCCCGGCAGCACGAAGTCGAACCAGGTGGTGGCCCGGTAGCTGTAGGCGCTGACGTACAGCATGTGATGGTACAGCGGCAGCGCATCGAGGAACGCTTGCCAGTACTTGGGCAAGGCCAGGCCCAGCTCGCTGAGCGAGCTTTGGAACTGATCGATGATCCACTCCTCGACGAACTCCTTGAAG
>DATDEV010000075.1:0-2056 GCA_036522995.1 Polyangiaceae bacterium | reverse complement strand
GCCTTGAGCATGGCGGGCCAGAACAGCGTGTGGAAGTAGACGATATCCTTACCGATGAAGTGGTGAATCTCGGTCGCGGGCGATTCCCACAGATCTTCCCAGCGCTCGCCGCTCTTTTCGCACCACTCCGCGGTCGAGCCCATGTAGCCGATGGGCGCGTCGAACCACACGTACCAGTAGTGACCGGGTGCGTCGGGAATCTCGAAGCCGAAGTAAGGCGCCGGCCGGGACACGTCCCAGTCGCGCAGCTCCTCGGCCAAGAAATGACCCTTGAGGTAGTTGGCGATCTCGGGTTGCAAGCGCCCCGGCTCCTGAGTCCAGGCGGTCAGGAACGGACGCAGCTGCTCGATCTCGATGAACAGATGCCGCGAGCTCTGCAGCTCGGGCTTGCTTCCCGAAAGCGTGCTGACCGGATTCTTCAAGTCCTGCGCCGAGTAGGTGCTGCCGCACTTCTCGCACGAGTCACCATACTGATCGGGCGTGGCGCAGACCGGGCAGGTGCCCTTCACGAAGCGATCGGCCAGAAATACCTTGGCCTCCGGATCGTAGAGCTGGATGACGTCGCGCTCCTTGATCAGCCCGGCCTGCCTGAGCGAGCCCCAGATGCGCTCGCACAACCTGCGGCTGTGCGCCGAGTGCGTCGAGCCGTAGTGATCGAAGCGGATCTGGAAGCCGGCGAAGTCCTGCTGGTGCGCCTGGCTCATGTCCGCGATCAGCTCGACCTCGGAGCGGCCCTCTTGGCGGGCGCGCATCATGATGGCGGTGCCGTGGGTGTCGTCGGCGCAGATGTAGGTGGCGCGATGGCCGCGCAAGTTCTGGAAGCGCACCCAGACGTCGGTCTGGATGTACTCCACCAAGTGCCCCAGGTGAATGTGGCCGTTGGCGTAGGGCAGCGCGCTGGTAACGAGCAGACGTCGAGTCATCGAAAGGGCGCGCAGCATAGCCTCAGCCGCGCTGTCGTGCGAGCCACCCTTGTCATCCGACAGGGCTGGAAGTACATCGCCGGGCCATGGCATTGCTCGATGGCAAGGTCGCGATCGTGACGGGCGCAGGCGGCGGCATTGGCCGCGCCACGGCGCTCGCGCTCGCCAAAGAAGGCGCCAGCGTGCTGGTCAACGACCGCGGCGTGGAGCGCGACGGTAGCGGCGCCGCGCCCGCGCCCGCCGACGCCGTGGTGGCCGAGATCCGCAGCGCCGGCGGTCGAGCCCAAGCCAGCTACGACGACGTGACGAGCGAAGCCGAGGCCGAGCGCATGGTGGCGAGCGCCGTGACGCATTTCGGACGACTCGACGTGCTGATCAACAACGCCGGCATCCTGCGCGACAAGGCGCTGCTGAAGCTCGCGCTCCCCGACTGGCAAGCCTTGCTCGACGTGCAGCTGACCGGCACATTCCTGTGCCTGCGCGCTGCCGCTGCCCAGTTGAAGGACCAGGGGCAGGGCGGCTCGATCGTCAACACCACCAGCGTCTCGGGCCTGATCGGTAACGTGGGCCAGGCCAATTACGCAGCAGCCAATGCTGGCGTCTACGGGCTGACCCGGACCGCATCCATCGAGCTGCAGCGCTACGGCGTGCGCGTGAACGCGGTGGCGCCGCTAGCCAAGACACGACTCACCCAAGAGCTGCCGCTCTTCGAAAAAATCGGCGACTCGCTGTCCGCGGAGCACGTGGCACCGCTCCACGTGTACCTGGCGAGCGATCTCAGCCGCGACGTCACGGGCGTGACGTTGTCGGTCGCGGGCGCTCGCATCAGTCAATTCAAGCTCGTCGAGAGCGCAGGCCGTCACAAGGACGACGCGTCCGGCATCTGGAGCGCCACGGAGATCGCGGAACAATTTGCAGGCATTGCGAAAACCTGAGACCGAGATCGCCGAGCATTTTGTGGGCATTACGAAAACCTGAGCGAATACCGGCTGGGTGCGTTGCTGCTACTGGTCGTGGGTGTTAGCTTTGTTCGGGTAAGCCGGCCGTTCGTCCCGTCTATTTTCCGATGCGCCGAGAAGCGAGCATTCCGCTCTTCTTGTGGATCGCCACAGCGGCGCTGGTGCATTTGCTGT
>DATDEV010000074.1:0-17002 GCA_036522995.1 Polyangiaceae bacterium | reverse complement strand
CCTCAGCCCTTGAGGGCCAAGAGCCGGGCCTTGGCGTCTTCCAGACCGTCGGTCTGGACGGCGCGCTCGTACATCTGCACGGCCTTCGGCTTCTCGTCGAGCTGCTCGTGGACCTGGCCGAGCCGGAAGAACACCATGCTCTTCTTGATCGGACCGTTTGCGTCATCCAGCTTTTGCAGCAGCAGCGCACGGTACATCTGCTGGGCTTTCTTGTGGTCACCGACCTGCATCGCAACGTCACCCAGCAGCGTGAGCACGTTGACGTTGCCTGGCTCGATGCGGAAGGCCTTGTCCAGCTCCTCCAGCGCCTTCTGCACGGCGCCGTCAGCCAGGTGCGCCGCAGCCAGGCGGCGGTGGATTTCACCCAGCTCCTTGGTGCGCTTGGTGCCGAAGCTCTCGACGATGCGCTGCAGCACCTCGGCCGCCGCCTTACCGCGCCCCGAGGCGCTGTACTGATCGCAGAGATCGAGCAAGATCTCGCGATCGTCGGGCCTGAGCTTGCTGGCACGCTCGAGCAGCTCGGCTGCGGCCACGTAATCGGCGCGCTCCTTGCTCTGAATCTGCGCCGCCTTCTGCAGCAGCTTTACGGCTTCCTCCGGCTTGGCGGCGAAGTCGGCGTCGCTGGCCAAGAGGCCCGACAGCTTCTCCCACTCCTTGGACTCCTGGTACAGGGCGCGCAGGCGGTCACGCAGCTCGCTGCTGCGTTCGTTGTGGGAAAGCCCGCGCTCCAGCGCTCGGGCCGCGCGGTCGCTGCTGCCGAGCTTCTGCTCCGCCTCACCCAGCTCCACGGCCAGCGCCACTGCCGCCGGACCGCTCGCCACGTCGAGCAGCCGGCTGAGGATCTCGGCGGCCGAAGCGGTGTCGTTCTGCGCCTTGTACAGGCGCGCCAAAGCCTCCAGCGCACCCTGGTGGTTCGGGTCGCGCTCCAGCACGCCGCGGTAGGTTTCGATGGCGCGCGCCCGGTCGCCCAGGCGCCCGTCGTACACCTCGCCCAGTCGCACCTGGAAGCGCAGCTCGCTGGCAGTATCGGCCCGCTCCCGAGCGGCGACGATTTGCGACGAGAGCAAGTCGGCCAGCTCCTCGTCGCGCTGCGTCTTCTCGTACAGCTCGCTCAGTCCGACCACCGCTTCGGCCTGCCCCGGCACCTCGTCCAGGATGGCGCGAAGCAGGTCGATGGCGGTGTCGAGCGACTGAAATTGGTCGCGATTCAGCTGCGAGAGCTCGAGGCGCAGCACCGTGCGGGCTGCGGGCGCCTCGGCCATGTCAACCAGACGCTCCAGCAAGCTGCCGAGCTCCTGATAGCGCTGCACCGTCGGGTAGAGGGCGCGCAGCGCGGCTGCGGCCGCCTCGTCGTTGGGTTCGTCCTCGAACAGTTGCTCGAACAGCTCGATGGCCTTGGCCACGTCGCCCAGCCGATCGCGAGCAATCTCGGCGGCACGGCGGCGCAGAGCGCGCACGCTGGCGGCGTCGGCCATCAGCTCGGCTTGCCGCACCGTGAGCTTGAAGGTTTCGGCGTAGTCGCCGCTAGCCTCGCGCAGGCGGCACAGCTCCGCCAGCGCCCAGGCGTTGGTGTCGTCCTGCGTGAGCAGCTCGCGCAACACCGCTTCGGCCGCAGCCAGGTCGCCCGAGCCTTCCGCCAGCGCCTTGGCCTGGCGGTAGAGCTCTTCGCGACGCGACTCGTCGACCTGGAGCTTGGCGCGGCGGCGCAGCGTAACGAACAAGTCACCCTCGCGCCCCGGCGTATGCTGCAGCTGCTCGATCGACTGCAGCACGTCGTCGTTCGACTCGTCGAAATCGAGGGCACGCTTCAGCGCCTTCTCGGCGGAGGCATTGTCGAAGGCCTTGTCGCGATACCAGCCGGCCAGACGCAGCGACAAGCTGACGCCAGCCTCGGGGCTGAGATCGCTCTTGAGCGTGATGGCGCTACCCAGAGCACCGGCCGCCTTGTCCCACTCGCCCGTGGTCGGAGCGAGACGCTCGATTTCTTCGAGCAGCGCGGCGTCCTCGGGAGCTTCGGCCAGCCCGAGCTCGATCACGCGCTGAGCGGCGCGCGGGTCCCGAGCTTCTTCCTCCAGCACGCGCGCCAGGCTGCGCCGCATGTCGATGCGAGCCTCGACGTTGTCCGCGAACCCGACGCGTCGCTCGTACAGCTTGGCGAGGCGGTCGGTCAGGCCGCGCGCGCGGTAGACCGACTCCAGGATTTCCGTGACCTCTTCGAACAAGTCGGCGTGCTCGATGAGCTTCTCCAGCTCGGCCACGGCGGCCTCGTGCGCGGGCACGCGCTCGAGCGCCATGCGCAGCGAGCCAAGCCCTCGCGCAGGCTCCTGGAAGCGATCGATCTGCAGCTGCGCCAGCCGGAAGTAGAGGTCCGCCTGCCGCTCGTCCGAGCCCTCGACCGAGACCCGACGTTCGAGGATATCGGCCACGGCTTCGTGCTCACCCAAGCGCGCATACAGCCGATCCAGCGCGTCGAGCAGCTCTGGCTGGTCGCCGGCCTGCTCCACCGCGCGCTTGTAGGCCGTGACGGCGCGCTGATCGTCTTTCAGCTCCTCTTCGGAGATGCGGCCCAGCCTTACGTACAGCTCGCGCGCAATCTCGGGATCGAAGGTCGAACCTGCGCGATCCGACAGCGCGTCCGCGTAGCGTGCAAAGCCAGCCGTGGCGCGCGACAGGCGCTCCACCTCGGTGTGAAGCTCGATGTCCTCGGGGCGTTCGCTGATCGCGCGCAGCAGCGCGCTCTCGGCCTCGGCTTGCTTACCCAGATTGGTTTCGAGCACGCGCGCGATGTTGCGCAGCGTCTGGACGCGATCCAGGGGCTCCGTCTCGACGCTGAGCCGCAGCTCGAGCACCTCGCACAGCTCCTGGTGACGTCCGCCCTGCTCGAGCACCCCCACCAGCACCTCCGCCACCGTTCGGCGCAAGTCCTCGTGACGGCTACCGATGTCGCGTACGGCCGCAATCAGCTCGCCGTCGCCAGGAGCCTCGCTCAGCGCCAGCCGGTAGGCCTCGAGTGCGTCCTCGTAGCTGTCGAGCTTGGAGGCCAGAATGCTGCCGATCTCCTTGCGCAGGACGGCCCGGTCCGCGGGGGCTTCCGCGACTTCCACCTGCAACTTGAGGCTATCGAGCAGCTCGACCCACATCGACTCGGCTCGGTACAAGCGATTGAGCGAGCCCAGCACGCCGCCGTCGCCGGGCCGCACCTGCAGCGCTTGCTCCAACATTTCGATGGCCTTGCGCCGATCCGAGAGCTGCTTGTCGTAGCAAGCCGCGGCGCCGAACAGCAGCGAGTACTTGAGGTCGTCGTCGTCCTGGGTCAGCTCCACGCGGCGCTGGTAGAGCTCGACCAGACGCGCTGCATCGCCGCGCGCCTCGTACAGCTCGATCAAGCAATCGACGGTGAAGGCACTCTCCGGATCGAGCTCCAGCGCCTTCTCGTAGCCGGCCACTGCACCCGCAGCGTCGTCTAGCATGTCGCGCTTGGCTTCCGCCACGCGGCGCCACACGCTCGCTCGCTCCTCGTCGTTGGGCAGCAGCTCGGCCTTGGCGGTGAGCACGCGCACCAGCACCGGCCAATCGCTGAGCAGCGTCGCCAAGCTCTCCATCTTGTTCAGCGGCTCGATGTCGCTCTCGTCGGCGGCGAACAAGCGCTCGTATGCCGACAGCGCCTTGCGCGGATCGTCCCGGCGTTGATTGTGAACGTCGGCGAGCTTCGCCAGAATCTCGCGCTTGTCACGTAGCTCGGTCTGCTCCTCCAGCACCGCTTCGTAGGTGCCGGCCAGCGCATCCCACGCCGACGTGCGCTCCGCCAGGCGCTCGTACTCGGCGCGCGTATCGGCGTCGTCGGGATCCAGCCGCACGCCCGCCTCGAGCGCGCGCCTGGCGCGGCTCAGGTCGTCGCCGCGCTTTTCCCAGAGCTCGGCCGTTTCGCGCAGCACGCGCACCTTGTCCGACAGCTCCTGGGCCAGCTGATAGCGATCCTCGTTGAGCTGGATCTGGCGCCGCCAATCGTCCAGCGACTCGTACAACGGACGCAGAATGTCGACCACACGCTCGGTGTGCGGCGGGCTCTTGCGCAGCTGCTCGAGCGCGCTGATCGCGTCGGCATGCCGCGGCAACCCCGTCACGATCTCTTGCAGCTGATCGATCGCGCGCTCGACCTGACCTTGCTCCTGATGCAAGCGCGCCAGCGCCAGGCGGTACTCGGCGGCGCGCTCGGGCGAGTCCACGCTCTCCGCGCGCCGCAGATACAGCTCCGCCAAGTCTTCCCAGCGCGCCCGCTCGCGGTAGAGCGCGGTCAGCCCATCGAGCGATACGGCGTCGTCGTCTTGCACCTCGAGCGCTTGACGGTAGGTATCGATGGCGTCGTCCGGGCGAGCCAGGCTGCCCCGCTGCAGAGCGGCCATGGTGTGCAGCAGCTTGAGGCGCTCGGCTGGCTCGAAGCGATGCTCGAGGCCTTGGCGATACAGATCGACCCGCTCCTCGGCCCGGCCTGCCTTGTCGAGCAGCTGGTCGACGGCCTCGAACATGGCCTTGCTCTCGGGCTCGAAGCGCAGCGCGCGCCGGAAGAACGACAGGGCCTGGTCGGACTCGCTCAGGTCGCGGAACAGCTCACCGGCGCGCCGCGCCAGCTTGACGCTGGCCTCGTCGTCGGTCTCGATCTTGACCAGCTCCGAGGCGTAAATCTCGGCCAGGCGAGCCTCGGCAGAGGCCACCTTGGCCAGGCGCTCGAGCTCCGAGATGGTGCCGGTGTCGCTGGGATCCTCGGCCAGCAGGCGCGCCACGGTGTCGAGCGCGGCCCGATAGTCTTCCTTCTGCTCCTCGTAGAGCTTGGCCAGGCGCGTCAGCAAGTCACGCCGCTCGTCGGGGTCGCCGCTGGCTTCGAGCCGAGCGCGAATGGTGTTCATGACCTTGCTGAAGTCGGCGCGCAGCAAGTACACGGGCTCCAGCAGCGCCGCAGCGCGCGCACGCTCCACGACGTCGGGAGCTTCACCCATCAGCCGCTCCAGCTCGGCGATCGCACCTTCGTGCTGACGCTCGACGCCGAGCGCGCTCTCCAGCTCGTCGAAGGCGCGGGCAACGTTGTTCTGGTGGCGGGCGGCCACGCGCGCGATGGCGACGTGCAGGTCGGCGGCGTCACCGAGCTTGGCGTCCAGCTGGCGCTCGTACAGGCCCACCAGCTCGACCCACATCGACTCACCCGTGTAGAGCGCTTCCAGCGCCGTGAGCGCGTCGGGCTCGAGCGAGATATCGAGGATGGTCTCGTAGACCTGGATCGCCTTGCGCCGTTCGGAGAGCGCCTCCGACAGCAGCTTGGCTCGCCGGAACAGTAGCGACTTGCGCTCGTCGTCGTTGTCCGCCACCTCGGTGCGGCGCTCCAAAATCTCGAGCAAGTTGCGCGCGTCGCCACCCTCTTCGTACAGCGACTCGAGCGCGGTCAGCGCGCGCTTGTCCTCCGCGCGCTGCTCGAGCGCTTTCTTGTAGTACTGCTGCGCCAGCTCGCGATCGGCCAGCTTGTGGCGCGCCAGATCGGCGATCTTGAGCGTGACGATCAGCTGCACTTCGCCGTCGAAGATTTCGGGCACTACTTCGCACAGCAGCTTGACGTACTCGGCTTGCCGCGAGGTGGCCGCCGCCAGGCGCTCCAGATGATCGAACCACGGCACCATGTCCACGTGGCCCACGGCCGAGCGCACCGCACGCTCTGCCAGGCCGAAGGCACGCTGGCTGTCAGAGAGCGAGCCCTCGGCAACCTTCATCGCGGCTTCCAGCCCGTTCAGCTTTTCGAGCGGATCTTCGCTGGTATCCACCTCTATCAGCAGCGTCGTCAGCAGACGCTCGTGATCCGCTTCGGTCTCGTAGATGGGCTTCAGGATCAGCGCGGCTTCGCGACGCGTGGGGTTGTCGGACGATTCGAGCAGGCCGCTCAGCGCACTGCGGCTGGCGTGGTGCGTGCTGCGCAGACCGAGCGCGCGCCGGTAGACTTCAATCGCCCCCGCTGGATCGGCCAGGTGCTCGCGCTTGATGTCGCCTAGCTTGGCCAGGAGCTCCAGCCGCTCGTCGTCGGTGTCGCACAGCTCCAGGTGCCGTTCGTAGGTCTCCGACAGCTCCTCCCAGCGGCGCGCCGAGGCGAAAAGCGCCTCCAGCGCCGTGAGCGCGTCACGGCTGGGGCCGAACTCGGCCAGCAGCGTCTGGTAAGCCTCGATCGCCTCCGGCACCGATTCGAGCCGCTTCCACAGCGTCTCGGCCTCGCGCGTCATGAGCGAGCGGCGCAGCTCGCCGTCGCTGCTGCCCTCGCGCCTTCGCTGCAGCACCCCCACCAAGTCGCGATAGCGACCGGCACCTTCGTACAGGCGGTCGAGCGCGGCCAGAGCCTCGCCGTCGTCGGGGTTCTCCTCGACGCGCGAACGCCAGGCGGCGATGGCGCCAGCTTCGTCGTTGAGCACGCTCTGGCTCAGCGTGCCCAGGCGGCCGAACAGCTCGCGCCGCAGGCCCCCATCTTGCTCGTGCTGCACCTGCAGCCGCAGCATTTCCGCCAGCTTGGTGCTCTCGCCCGAGGCCAGATAGATGCGCTCCAGCGACTTGGCCGCCGGCAGCACCAGCCCCGCGTCGCCCTCTTCCAGCTTGAGGATGCGGCGATACACCTGCTCGGCACGCAACGGATCGGCGAGCAGCTCTTCGTAGATGCGCGCGACCGAGGTCAGAATCTCGCTCTTGGCCACCGCGCTGTCAGCCTTCTCGCTGGCCTTGCCCAGCACGTCGGCCACGCGATCGTGGGCCGAGACGCGGCGACCGATCTCGAGCAGCCGCGCACGCGCGTCCGGGTCGAGCGGGTCCATCGGCACCAGCTCCGCCAGCGCGTCGAGCGCGCCTTGGTCGTCGTGCAGCCGGTCGTCACGCAACATCGCGATGCGACGCAGCAGATCCCGGCGTTCTTGGGCTACATCCGGCGCGCCGAGGGCCTCGAGCCGAATCGACAGCACGCGCACCAGGTCTCTGACCTCGTCGCGCGTTTCGTAGACTGCTTCCAGCGCGCGGGCCGCGCGCGGGCGCAGCTCGCCAATCGCCAGCATGCGCTCGGCCAGCTCGCGCGCCTCGTAGTCGTTGGGCCTTTCGCGCAGCACGTCCTCGACGTGGCCAATGGCGTGCTCCGGCTGGTGCAACTCGAGCTGGAGCTTGGCCAGGCGCAGCTTGAGCTCGAATGCCTCGTCGCCCACCGCGATCTCCAGCCGGCGGTCGAGCAGCGCCGAAAGCTCGCGGCTCTTGCCCTGGCGCAGGTACAGCCGATCGAGCGCTCGAATGGCCGCGTCGTGCACGGGGTCGATCTCGAGGATGCGCTCGTAGTAGGCGGTGGCCTTGGCGGCGTCCTCGATGATCTCTTCGCAGATCAGTGCCACCTCGACCAGCATCTCGATGCGACGTGTGCCGTCGGTGGTCGCGCGCGCTGCCCGATCGTAGAGCGCCTCGAGATCGCTCCAGCGCTCGGCGGCCGTCAGGATGTCCTTCAGGCGTTGAAAGGCCGCCTCGTTGCCGGGAGCGAGCGACAGCACGCGCTCCAGGTACGGCGTGGCGCCGATCGGATCGCCCAGCTTGTCCTCGTGCAGCCGCGCCGCGCGCTCCGACAGCTCACTGTCCAGCTCGGCTTCGTGCTTGCCGCGCAACACCTCGCGGAAAGCTTCGGCCAAGTCCGTCGGCCTGCCTGCCGAGCCGGCCAATGCATCGGCGCGCGACCACAGCTCCAGCTCGGACGGGAACTCGCGCACTGCCGCCAGCACCACGTCGAGCGCGCTGCCGTGCGAGCTCAGCTTGTGCTCGTGGACATCGGCCAGGCGCGCGTAGAGCGACAGACGCTCGCTCGGCTCCTTGACCTGCTCCAGGAGCACCGAAAGCGCCGTCGCCTCCTGGCGAGCCTCGCCGCCCGCAGCGTAGCGCTGGGCGAGCACGTCGGCGGCGCGCGCGCGCACGGACGGCACGTTCACCAGCCGCTCCAGCACGGACATGGCGCGCGGCGCCTGTGCGTCCGAGGCCAGCGATGCGACCGCGCTCTCGAGCGCATCGGCCGGCCGTGACAGCCGATCGAGGTACAGCTCGGCCAGCTCGACTTCCCGCTCGGCGCGTGCTTCACCGCTCACCGCGTCGCGGTGCTGGGCGATGATCTCGGCGGCGCCAGCTGCGTCGCCGGCGGCCAGCAGCAGGCGTGGCAGCGACGACAGAGCGCGCTCGTCGGTCCCGGCCAGCCCTAGCATGCGACGATACAGCTCCACCGCGCGCTCGGGCGCCTCGAACACGGCTTCTTCCAGCGTGGCCCACTCGCCGAGCAGGCGTAGCCGCTCTTCGTCGCTGGGCGCATTCACGGCGCGCAGCTCGAGCAACCAGCGCAAGTCGCCGCGACGATCGTGGCGGCGCAGGATGTTCTCGAGCTCGCCGGCTACCTCGGCGTCGGCCGGATCGCGCTCGAGCATTTGCTTGTAGACGGTGACCGCGTCGTCGGTGCGCGACAGCTCTTCCGCATACACGCGTGTCAGCTTCAGCTCGAGCATGCGGCGCGTGGCGTCAGCCGAGGGCTTGGCGGCCGGTTCGGCCGGGCCCTCGCTAGTCTCGGCTTTCTTCTTGCCCTTCTTCTTCTTGCCACCGCTCGGCGCAGCTTCGGCCTTGGCGGCCACCTGCGGCGGCCCCTCCGTGGTGTCCGCGGCGGCGACCGAAGCCAAGCGCTGCTCCAGCACGTCGACGAAGGCATCCCAAGCGCCGGCCGAACGAGACGTATCTTCCAGCAGCTCGAGCGACAGCGGACTATCCGGCGAGAGCTCGTAGGCCTTGCGCGCGTAGGCGGCGGCGGCCTTGCGATCGCCCAGCCGCTTGCCCGAGATCTCGACCAGGCGCTGCAGCAGCTCCAGCTTGTCGGCTTCGGCTTCGGCCTTTTCGAACAGCAGCTCGTAGAGCGGCGTGAGGCGCGCCCACTTCTCGTCCTTCTCGTACAGCGGCACGAGCGCGCGCGCCGCGCGCGTATCGCTGGGATCGACGGACAGGATGCGGTCGTAGGAGCGGAACGCGCGCTCCGGCTGCTTCAGCTTCTCCACGTACACGGTCGCCGCGCGGTACGAGAGCGCGACCTTGGTGGAGCTTTCCTTGGCGCGATCTGCCGCCGTGGACAGCACTTCCGACAGGCCTTCCCAGTCGTTCTGGCTACCGTAGAGCTCCTCGAGCGCGTCGAAGTCGCCGCTGCCCAGGTACGCCTCGCGCAGCACGCGCAGCGCGCGCGAGTGTCCCGGTGACATCTCGAGCACGCGCCGCCAGGTGGACGCGGCCTTGCCTGCATCTTGCACGTGCTCGGCGTAAACCGCGCCCAGCTTTTGCAGCGCAGCCAGCTTGCCGGCAGCGTCCGCCTCGAGCTCCACGCGGCGCTCGAGCGCCGAAGCCAGGGTCGTAAAGTCGCGGCTACGCTCGGACAGCTTCTCCAGCGCGTCGAGCACGTCGGCTCGCGTGGGGTCGATCTCGAGCGTCTTCTGGTACAGCTCGATGGCGTCGGCGGGACGGTTCAGGCGCTCGGCGGCGAGCGCTGCCATCTCGCGCAGCAGCGGCAGCTGCCTGGTGCCTTCGGCCTGCTTCAAGTCGGCGGCGTACAACTCGTAAAGCGGTGCCCAGGCGCGACGCTTGCGATACAGCTCCTCGAGCCGCTCGCGCGCTTCGCGATCGTCAGGCGCGACCTTGAGCAATGCCGCGTAGGCGTCCGTCGCGTTCTGGGCGTTGGAGAACTGCTCCAGCCAGCGACGCGCCGCAGCGCGATACAGCTCCTTCTTCTCTTCGACGTCGGGCGTGATCTCGGCCAGCTTGATCTGGTTGGTGATCAGGTCACGGTGGCGACCGAGCTTGTCGTAGAGCGCCACGAGCTCGCGCATTTCGACGACGTCCTGCTCGTCGAGCTTGTCGTCCAGCTGCACGATTTGACCGAGCACCGAGAGCAGCGCCGTATCGCTCTTGATGTACTGGCGGTACACGGTCGCGACCTCGCGCAACACGTCCAGGCGCTCCTGATACTTCTCGTTCGGCAGTCGCTCCAGCTCTTGTCGGAGCAGCTCGACCAGCGCGTTGTAGCCCTGCGTCTGCTTGTACAGACGCTTGAGCGCGTCGCGCGCCTCGGCGTTGTCGGGGTCCTGGCGCAGCACGCTCTTGTACTGCTCGACGGCCTTCTGCGCGTTCTCTTGTCCCTCGGCGAGCTTGCCGAGCTGCGAGCTGAGCTTGGTGCGCTCCTTGCTGCCCTCGGGCAGCGCGCGCGCCGCCGTCTGCAGCACTTCCATCAAGCGCGTGTCGTCACTCAAGCCGGCGCAGTATTCGCGGAAGAAATCGAGCATGCCGGGGTTGGCAGGCTCCACCTTGCGAATGCGCTCGAACCAGGCCTCGGCGTCCGGGGCCTTGTCGAGCTTCTTCCAGTGCAGCATGGCGACCTGCAGCATGTCGCCGACGTGCTCGGCGTCCCTCGAGCCCTTGGCCTTGATCTCGCGCTCGTAGAGCGAGACCAGCTCCGCCCAGCGCTCGGTGCTCGAATACAGATCGGACAGGAATTCCTTGGCCTCGCCTTGCTCCGGCGCGTCGCGCAGCACGCGGTCGTAGGCGCGCGCCGCGCGCTCCTTGTCGCCCAGCTCTTGAGCGTAGGTGCGCGCCAGACGCACGCCCGCCGAGACGCGCGAGGCGGCAGTCTCACCGCGATCGGACAGACGTTCGAGCACGCCCGCCACGTCCTCGTGACGTCCGCGCTGCCGATACAGGTGCTCGAGCAGCCTGCCGGCGGCCTCGTTGGTCGGGTCGAGACGCACCGCCTGCTCCAGGCGATCGACCGCGGCCTCGAAGGCTGCGTCGTCACTGCCGAAGCGCACGTCCATTTCGGCTGCGCGCATCAGCATCGCGCTCTTGTAAACCTCGTCGCTCGCGCCGTCGGCTTCACTCAGATAACTCTGGCGTAGCTCCGTGTAGCGAGCGCGGCGGCTCTCCTGTTCCTCCAGAGCGAGCGACGCGGCCGCGTCGTCGGGGGAGAGCTCCAGCAGGCGCAAGTACGCGACCGCGGCCCCGTCCTCGTCGAACAGCTGCTCGGAATGCAGCTTGGCTTGCTCGCGAACCAGCGGCATCTCACGCGGGCTACCCGCGGCGACCTCGACTGCGAGCTCGAGCAGCCGGGCCACGGCGCTCCATTCACCGCGCTCGGCGTGCTTCTCGCGAGCTGCGTCGAGCAGTCGCAGCAGCTCGTCGAGCGACAGATCCCCTCCCCCTGCTTTGGCGGCGGTTTGCAGTGATTCCCACGCCGTCGTCGAACCAGGTTCAGCCTGCAGTGTTCCAAGCGCGTTACGGATCGTCTGAGAATCCATTGAGCTATTCTTTTCCTCGTTCGGCCGAGCCCTCATCGCCGAGGGCGGCCCACGTCCGGGCGTCCGCCGCTCCGCCCTTGGGGGCAGCGGAGAAGAGGCGCGTCGGAGCCAGATCGGGTGTCAGTCGCAGGGGTCCCTGCCTCGCGTACGAGGCGAGGGCCGCCGAGAGTACGCCGCGTGCTCAGGCGTTACAAGCGCTCGAAACCGCTCGGGTTTGGCGGGGTCGTTGGGGCTCGGTCTCGTGATCGTTTGGGGCTCGGTCTCGTGGTCGTTGGTGCCCCAACCCCAACGACGGTGGGTAGGGGCTCAAGGGCTCGAGTGGGAGGAGGTGGACCTTAGGGAGCGGATGAACCGAGCCGCTGAAGCTCGCGGCGCTGAGCCGTGACGATGCGCGGGTTGGCTCCCAGGTTCGCCGCTTGGTCGAGCGCACGGCTCGCTTCCTCCAGCCGCCCCATGCCCATGAGAGCGAACGAACGACCGAGGTGGGCGTCCGGGAGCTTCGGCCGCTGAGCTACAATCGCGTCATACTGGACGAGAGCCCCGGGCAAGTCGCCGCGCTTGATCGAGAGTGTCGCCAGACCGATGCGGTTTTCAAGGGCGTTCGGATCGGCCAGGAGGCCCGAGCGGTAGGCTCGCTCCGCGGCCGCCAGGTCGCCCCGCGACAGCTGAACGAGGCCGAGCGCGTGCCAGGCGGCCGGATCCTGGGGATTACGGCGCAGAGCTTCGCGCAGGCGAGGCTCGGCCATCTCCAGCTCACCCCAGCGCGCGGCCCGCAGGCCGCCGGTGAGCGGCCCGAGCGGATCGCTCGGGGCAACCTGCGCCGCCTGGTCGTAGGCGGCGAGCGCCTCGTCGTAGCGATGCGACACCTCGAGGGCGTAGCCCAGCTCCACTAGCGGAATGGGGCTGCGCTCGCCCAGCTGACGAGCCAGCACCGCGACCTCCGCCTGGGCAGCCCCCAATTGACCCCGAAATGCCTCCACACGCACCAGCATGCGCCGCTCGGCCACTGCGTCGGGGTGCTCGCGCAAGTAGTCGCGCAACAGCGCGCTGGCTTCGTCGGCTCGCCCCTTGTCCATCAGCATGGCGGCTCGCGGCACGGGCGAAGCCGCAGCGCCCGAGCACGCGAGCAGGCCGCAGCACAGGGCGAGCAGCAACCAGAGCCTCGCGAGCATGCGCCCCCTATGTTACCACTTTGCGCGAGGCTGCCGCTTGACGACCGATACCATCGCGATAGCCACGGTCGCCGTGGTGGGCGCCGGGCAGATGGGCGCCGGCATCGCGCAGGTGGTCGCGCGCGCCGGGATCCCGGTCACGCTCTCCGATCGAGCCCCCGAGCTTGCCCAGCAAGCCAAGGCCAAGCTCGAAGCGCGCCTGCGCAAGCAACAGAGCGCCGGTAAGATCTCGGCCGAGCTGGTCGACGCCACGCTAGCCAAGCTCGCGACCGGCGGGCCGCTCGCGGGCGTGGAGCAAGCCGATCTGGTGATCGAGGCGGCGCCCGAGACGCTCGAGCTCAAGGCCCAGCTATTCGCGCGCTTTTCCGAGCACGCCAAGCCGTCCGCCCTGCTCGCGTCCAACACGTCGAGCTTGTCGATCACACGCCTGGCGCGCGAAACGAACCGGCCCGAGCAGGTGCTCGGCCTGCATTTCATGAACCCGGTACCGGTGATGAAGCTGCTCGAGGTGGTGCGCGGCACGCTGACCAGCGAAGCCACGCTGAGCGCCGGTCTTTCGCTCGGCAAAGCGCTGGGCAAGGACTGCATCGTCAGTCAGGATCGCCCGGGATTTCTGGTCAATCGCGTGCTCATCCCGCTCATCAACGAAGCCTGCTTCGCCCTCGAAGAGGGCGTCGGCAGCAAGCACGACATCGACACCGGGGCGCGCCTCGGGCTCGGCCATCCGCTCGGCCCACTCGAGCTGGCCGACCTGATCGGGCTCGACACGGTGCTCGCGATCGCCGAGATCTTGCAGCGCGACTTCGGGGACCCGAAGTACCGTCCCTGCTCGATGCTGCGAAACCTCGTCCAGGCAGGACTGCTCGGCCGAAAGAGCGGACGCGGGTTCTACGTTTATGACGAGCATGGGCAGAAGAGCTGAGCTGAAGGTCGTGTTGTTGCTGGCCGGGCTGGCCGGCGGCTGCGAGGGCTGCCAGCAGGAAAAGCCTTACAACCCGTTCGGCGTGACCTCGGCCCTGTCCGGCGCCGAAACGGCCCCGCCTGAGGGCTCGGCGGCGGCGCTGTCCAGCGCCAAGCCGGAGCCCGGCAAGTTCGCGCCCGCCGTCGTGGCACCCGCCGGCTCACGCAAGCTGCGCCGGGGCGAGCTCGTGCTCGAAGCCCCCGCGCGCTACAGCTTCGACCGCGCGCTGATCGTGGGCGAGGGCGAAGCCCTCGAAACGGTGGCTTGGGTCAAGGCGGATCCCGAAGCGCGGGACGTGAGGCCCGGCATGCTCGTCGCGTTCGACGCGCAGGGCCAGCGCCGGCAGCTGGCGACGCTGCCGAGCTTCGTCCCCAGCGCGCCCGGCTGCAGCCACACCACACGCCTCGAGCAGACCGGACCACGGAGCGTGCTGGTCGACACGGTCGCGCGCTGCGACGCTCCGCTGCTGGCGCGGGTGCCGATCCAAGCCGTGACCATCGTCGCGCCTGGCTCCGTGCGGCCCGAGCTGTTCACGCTGCGCTTGGCCGCGCCCGCCAGCGGCGAGGCCCTGAGCGTCAGTGGGGACTCGAGCGATCGCGACGGGGACGGCCGCGAAGACGTGCGGCTCACGCTCACCTTGACCGGCCCCGAAGGTGCGCAGGCCAGCGCCAGCCTGGTCTTCCTCGATCGCGCGGCGGGTGTCTCGCGCGACGCCACCGAGCCGAAGGCTTCGCTGCTCCTCGGCGCCAAGGCAGCGCTCGCCAAGCCGGGTGCGAGCGCGCTGGGCGAGGTGGACGCGCAGCGGCGACTGCTCGCGTCGCTGTGCGCGGAAGGCGCAACTGCGCGCGTGTTCGACTCCGAAGGCGCGCCGCTTCGCTGCGACGACTTGAGCCCGGTGGTCGACACGCTGGCGCGCGCCGAAGTACTCGCGCGCCTGGCCGCGAAGGACGCGCTCGGGGCCGCTTCGGTGCTGACGCGTGCCGACTGGTACTACAAGCGCATCTCCGCCGACGCAGAGAAGTCGATCACCAAGGAGCTCGGCAAGCGCCTGCTGGGGATCAGCCCCAGCCCGAGCGTGCTCGTCGCTCGCCCCAAGCAGGTGAAGGGGCCGCACTTCAGCCCGCTGTGGTTCGAGGCCGACGGCTCACTCTTGATCGCGAGCGAGGCAGGCCTGGTGCGCGCCTCGCGCGACGGCGGCACCGAGACCGCGCTGGAAGCCGAATCCGGAAGCGTGTCCTGGCCGCTCGACGTGATCGATCCGAGCGGACGCAGACTCACCGGCTCGCTGTGCGCGTGCGACACCTCGGAAGTACAGCTGGCGCTGAGCGACGCCAGCGGCGCCCCGCAAACGGGCTTGCCCACGCGCCTGCTCTCGCCACGACCCGGCGGCTGCAAGGCGCGCTTCAGCTGCCCCGATCCGACGCCGATTTCGGCCACCAGCGACGGCTTTGCGGTGCTGCTCGCCGGCGCGCTGCTCGAGCCCAAGAAGCCCGGCAGCGCCCTGCCGAGCCCGGGCTCACCGCGCTCGCCCGACGGGAAATGGTTGGTCTCCGCCACGCCGGTCGGGCTGGTGCTGCAGGGACCAACCCCGGAGCTGTGGAAGCTGCCGGAGGCACCGCTCGACACGCGGCGCGCGCACGACTGCGTCGTGTCGAACGACCGCGCCGCCGTCGCGTGCGTGGTCGACGGCAAGGCCGTCCTGTTCAAACGCGGCTCGTAGCCGCGCGGGCGCTCAGCGACCCGGCGCGGTCGACGGCGCCTTGGCGCGCTCGATGTACGACGACGTGCGCGTGTCGATCTTGATCCACTCGCCTTCGGTCACGAATAGCGGCACGCCGACGGTGGCGCCGGTGCTGATCTTGGCGGGCTTGTTCACGTTGGTGGCGGTGTCGCCGCGCGCGCCGGGCTCGGTCTCGGTGACCTGAGCCACGATGTGCGGCGGCAGGGCGATCGCAACGGGATTGCCGTTGTAGATGGTGATGGTGACGTCGATGCCGTCCATCAAGAAGCCCTTGTCGTCACCCACGATATCCTGGTGCACGCTGACCTGGTCACCCGTCTTGGAGTGCATGAACACGTAGTTCTCGCCCTCCTGATAGATGTACTGCAGCGTACGGTCCTCTACGTCGGCGGGGTCGAAGCGCTCGCCCGAGCGGATGTTGCGCTCGATGGTGTTGCCGGTGAGCATGTTGCGCATCTTGGTGCGCGTGAAAGCTTGACCCTTGCCGGGCTTGACGAACTGGAAGTCGGTCACGACCCAGGGCTGCCCGTCCATCATCAGCTTCAAGCCTTTGCGAATGTCACTCGTGTCCATCGGCGCCCTCCTTTACATGACGATCCGGGGACGCGCAAGCCGCCGGGGCGGCCCAGGACTCGTAGTTGCCCGCAAGCATTGAGTTCCTTGGCGGAACCCGCGCTACTATCGCTGGCGAATGGATGAGTTTGAGCTCGAGCAGGTCAAGCGCGAGATCGTCGAGAGCCGCGCTCTGACGATCAAGACCAACAACCTGGTCAATGCGCTGGCGGCGGACCTGAAGAGCATCTCCAAACGTCAGCAGGGCTCGGAGCGGCGCGTGCTGGTGACCAGCGCGACCGGCTACGTGGTCACCATCGCGCTGATCTTGGTGTTCGTGAAGCTGGCCTGGGACATTCGCATCGACACCGTGCGCGGCGAGAATCGCGAGACGCGCGACCAGCTGGAGCAGCTACAAAAGGAGCAGAAGCTGACGCAGTCGCGCGAGGAGGCGCGCAGCGCCGCTTCGCGCCAGGCGGGCGAGTTCTATCGGCTGGTGATCCAGAACAAGCGGCGCGAGATCATCGACGGCTACGGCGCCGTGAGCAAGCTGGAGCTCTCGCCCACTGAGCGCGCGGTATTCGAGAGCGCCGTCGAGCGCGCTAAAAACGAGCTATCGCTGATCGCCTACCAGACCGGCGTGGATCACATCCGCATGCAGCGCTGGCACGAAGCGCAGCAGGCACTGCGCGAGTCGCTGCAGTACAAGAGCGACGCGGCGCACAGCCCGCAGGCCAACTACCAGCTGGCGCGCGCGCTGATCGCGCTCGGTCTGCACCGCGAAGCGATCCCGCTCTTGATGCAGCTCTCGGAGTCGTCGGCCGACAAAGAGGTGATGGACGAGGCGACGCTCACGCTCGCGCACGCGCAGCTCGAGATCCAGGCGTGGAACGACGCCAAGTCGACGCTGCGCACCTTCATCCGCCGCTTCCCCACCAGCGCACACATCAACGAAGCCAAGGGAAAATTGGCCGAAGTCTCCCTCTACCACTAGTCAACTAACGGAATCTCTCAGCCCCGTACACGTGAACGTACACGTGCCCGTGCCCGTCCGTCGGTAGTCGTTGGGTCGAGATTTCGTTCACGTTCACGTTCACGGGCGAGCAGCGTTACTCGAGCGTCGGGTCGCTATCCACCAGAGTAAACGTGCTGTCGTTCCACCAGCCGCGCTTGATGACCAGCGGATCGGGTCCGATCAGCACTGCTGTGTAGTTGCGCGACG
>DATDEV010000073.1:0-4207 GCA_036522995.1 Polyangiaceae bacterium | reverse complement strand
CACTGGCAGCCGCCTGCAACGACCGAAATCCCACATCCTCCGCGCCGAGCCAGCGCAGATCGAAATGCACGCCCTGCACCTGATCATCGACGCTGACGACCAGGCGCCGGCGCTGGTCCAGGCCGCGCAGCACCGCAGCGTCGTCGCCGATACCGAGCTCGACGGCGGCCGTGGAGCCCGGCGACAGCTCGCGCGTGAGCTGGGCGATGAGCTCGAATTCGCCCCCGCTGGCGGCGCGGCGCGCTGGCTTCGGCATGGCTCAGCCGATGGTGGCGCGCTTTACCGGGATGGTCACGATGAATGCGGTGCCGCGAGGCTGGTTCGCCTCGATGCGAATGCCGCCGTCATGCCCTTCCACCAGGCGCTTGACGATCGAGAGCCCCAGCCCGGTGCCCCCCGCCTCGCGGGTGCTGCTCGAATCCACCTGATAGAACGCGTCGAAGACGCGACTGCGCTCCGACTCCGGGATGCCGATGCCGCTGTCGGCGACGCGCAGCTCGATCGCCGTACGGCGCGCGCCGAGCAGCACCATCCCGCCCGCGTCGCCGCTGGACTGGGCATCCATCCCCGTCAGCCGGGCCGTCAGCTTCACCGCGCCCGAGGCGGGGGTGAACTTGATGGCGTTCTCGGTCAGGTTGAGCAGCACCTGGCGCAGCCGCTCGGGGTCGGCCCAAATCATGGGCAAGCCCTTCTCCACCTCGAGCGCCAGCTCCACTTCCTTCTTGCGCGCGGTCGGCGTCATCGTCGAGACGACGTCCTTGACCAGGGCGGCCAGGTCCACGTTGCTCTTCCGCAGGCTCATGGTGCCGCTCTCGAGCTTGGATAGGTCGAGTAGGCCCTTGATCAAGGACAGCAGCTGATCGCCCTTGTCGCGGATGGTCTGCACGAACTCGCGCTGTTCGGCGCTGAGCTCCCCGGCCAGACCTTCCACGAGCATCTCGCTGTAGCCGATGATCGAGGTCAGCGGCGTTCGCAGCTCGTGCGACACTGTCGCCAGGAAGTTGCTCTTGAGCCGATCGAGCTCCTTGAGTCGATCGTAGGCCACCTGCAGCTTCTGCGTCTTGTCCTCGAGCTCGCGAAAGCTCTCGCGGACGCTGGCCAGATGCATGTTGCTGGTGAGCAGGGCGCGATGCCCGCTGAACAGCAGCAGGTCGAGGGTGCGCGTGAGGTGACGGCACACGCGCGTCACCGTCTGCTCGTCGACTACCGGCAGCTTGCGAAACAGCGCGCGCAGGCTCTCCGGATCGAGCGTCGCATCCAGCGTGAGCAGCGCCGCGGCCGGCTCGGCCTCACGCGTGGGCACGAACGGGCCCAAGATCATGCGTCCGATCTGTCGACCGTCGTAGACGATGGCCGCGACGCGGTAGCTGGCCCCGGTGACGCAGCCGTGGTGCGCGTCGCCGTCGGGGCCGGGCGCCAGCGACTTGACCGTCGCCACCACGTCCGACAGCGCGGCGCGGCCCACGCGCGAGGTGTTCAGGTAGGCATACAGCTCGAGCGATTCGGTCGCGTCGGCGAGCAGCTTGCCATCCTCGGAGAAGACGCGAATCGGCACTCCGAACAGCTCGTTGGCGCTCTTGATCACCTCGGCCAGGCCGTCGCGCGCGACGAGGTCCTCCAGGCTCATCCCGCTGCCCAGCGTGAGCTCGTCCAGCGTCCTGCTGGGCTCGGTGGGAGCGCTCATCAGCCAACCTCCGGCTTGAGCACTTCCAGCGCGCCCCCCACGCAGGCGCCCAGAATCTGCGACAACGGCCGAGGGTCGCCGAGCTTCTTGGCCACGTTGACCAAGAAAGCCTCGGAGTCGAAGCCGAACTTCTTGTTCAAGTCGTGCTCGGCGTCGAGCGCGCTCCAGGTCAGGTGCAGCAGACCGATGAAGCTCTCCACCACGCCCGTGCCGCGCGTGGCCACCGCCAGGTACACGGGTTCCCGGCCCTGCGACGCCAGCTCGGCGATCTCGGCGTCGCTGCGCACCTCGGGCAGGTCGCGCTTGTTGAACTGGATCACCACTGGCATCTGCTTGAGCGTGAGCCCGTGCTGCCTGAGGTTCTCTTTCAAGTCGAGGAACGACTCGGCGTTGTGCTGGGTCTCGGCGTTGCGCGAGTCGGCGATGAACGCGATACCGTCGGCGCCCTGCACGACGAGGCGCCGGGTGGAGCCGTGAATCACCTGCCCCGGTACGGTGAACACCTTCAGCCTGACCGCCAGGCCGCCCTGGTTGCGGAACGTCAGCGGCAGCAGGTCGAAGAACAGGGTGCGGTCGTCCTTGGTCTCCAAGGTCATCAGGCGACCGCTGGCGCCGGGCTCGGCGGTCTTGTGCAGCGCCAGCAGGTTGCTGGTTTTACCGCTGAGTGCCGGCCCGTAATAGACGAGCTTGACGGTGAGCTCGCGGTTCACGAAATCAAGCTGCAAGGGCGACTCCAGTCAAGCGCAGGACAAGGCTGCGAAACGACAAGGTTTTCATATTAACATGGCCCACCAGTGCCCTATACGGTCGTTTTCCTCTGGATTTCAGCTGGTGCGACGGCAGAGCCAACCGCCCGGCACGCCCGTGACCTCCAAGATTTCGCGGTCGCGCGCGGTTTGAGCCTGGTCCGGGCCCCCGAGTCTGCAGGCAGCGGCGCCGAAACGCTGCCAGCGCGCGACGACGCGCTGGCGGACCGCATCGAAGGCGAGCTCGAACAGGCCCGCACCGCACTTTCGGCCCTCGAAGAGACAGCCGCGCTCGAGCGCCTCGCGCGCGTCGAAGCGGAGCTGCTCACGCACCCTCACTTACCTCAGGCAGCCTTCCTGATGGCCGAGTCCTTCGCGCTGCGGGCGCAAGCGGCGCGTGACAGCGACCCAGCGCTGGCCCAGCAGCTCGATGCCCGCCGCGCAGCGCTCGAGGGCCCGCGCGCTCTGGCCTTCGGGGAGAGCCAGCTCGCGCGGTCCAGCGCTCCGCCCAGCCTGGCCCTGACCGTGCGCGGCCTCGCCCCTGGCGATTTGCTGGAAATGGATGGGCACCCGGCGCGTTCGCCAGCCGGGCTGCGGGCAGCGGCCGGGCTGCATCACTTTCGCGTTTGGCGCGCTGGCGAGCCGGTGCTGGCGGTGTTCGTGGAGCTCCAATCGGGTCAGCAGCAGCTCGAGCTGCACCCCCGGCCCACGCGACCGTGCAGTAGCGCGGATCTGGCACCGGCGCGCTCCGGCGCCGTGCCGGCCGGCATCGCCTGCTCGAGCTGGGCCCGCGTGCGCGTGGAGGGCGACGGCATCGGGGTGTCGCTCTGCCAGCGCAGCGACTGCGGCGCGTTCGTGCACTGGCAGCGCCGCGAGCAGCAGCCGTTCGCACCGATCGGGGTCGAGCGCGGGCTACCGACCTGGGCCAGCTTCACGATCGTGGGCGCCAGCGCCGTGCTGCTGACGGGCCTGATGCTGTGGCAGTCGGGCGCGCTCGATCGCGACCAGAGCAACGCCACCACGCTGGAGTACGCGGGCTATCACCCGCAGGGGATTCGCTTCTAGCGCGGGCTCACTCGGCCCAGCGGCCCCGGGCGTGAGCGATGGCGCGCTCGACCGTGGCCCGCGCAGGGCCGCCGAGGAGCGAACGCCGCTCGACGGCTGCCGCCGGATCGAGCGCGGAGGCCAAGCCTTCCCCGGTCAGCGACGCGTGCGCGCCGCGCAGCACCTCCGGCGGTAGCCCCGAGAGCTGCACCCCGCTCGCCTCGGCCTCGCGCACCAGCGCTCCGACCACGTGATGCGCCTCGCGGAACGGCACGCCCTGCAGCACCAGAAAATCGGCGAGATCGGTGGCGCACAGGTGGCCCTGATCCAGCGCGCCGCGCAGCCGCTCGCGCTTCCAATCCGCCGTGGCGATGGCGCCGGTGAGCGCGTAAAGCGAGACGAGCGCGCCGTCGAAGGCGTCGAAGATGGGGCGCTTGTCCTCCTGCAGGTCGCGGCTGTAGCCAAAGAACAGGCCCTTTTCGAGCGCCATCAGCGTGGTAACCGCGCCCCTCAGTCGCGCCGCCTTGCCGCGCACCAGCTCGGCCCCGTCCGGGGTCTTCTTCTGCGGCATCATCGAAGAGCTGGTCGAGAAGGCACCGGACAGCGACACGAAGCCGAACTCCTGGCTGGACCAGAGCACGATCTCTTCGCCGATGCGCGACCGGTGCACGCCCAGGAGGGCCAGCGCGCTGGCCAGCTCCATCAAGAAGTCGCGGCTGCCGGTGGCGTCGAT
>DATDEV010000072.1:0-4061 GCA_036522995.1 Polyangiaceae bacterium | reverse complement strand
GCCGGCGCCGCCAGCGGCGGAGGTCCCGGAATGGCGAAGCGAAAACCGCTGCTTTGTAGCAGCTGCTTCAGCCCGTCCACGCGCGATGCCAGGATCTCGCGCACCACCCACGGCTCGCCGACGCCGCTGCGCTCGAACACGCAGGACTCGGTCACGATCAGCCGCACGTTCTGGCCGCGGCTCGTGCAGTACTGCACCTTGCGCACCAGGCGGCGCGGGTCGGCGCGCGTCAGCACCATCACCTCGCGCGCGCAGGCAGCGATGTCGGGGGCGCCGCCGGCACCGACCAGTAGCTCGCCGTCCACGCTGGTGCTGTTCACGTTGCCCTCGATGTCGACCTCGGCGGCGCCGATCACGCCCAGGCAAGTCGAGGCACCACCGCAGCACAGCGCGCCGAGCATGCTGTCGACGGCAGTCAGGCGGGCTGCGCTGGCCACGTTCTGCCGGCTGAGCAGGAACGGATCGGCCTGCTCGGCGTCGATACCGGCAAACCCGGTCTCGATCATCATCTCGATGCCCGCGCCGCGCTCGCCCAGCAGCAGCTTGGCCAGGCGGCACGCCGCAAACGCCTGCCCGATACCGGCTAGTAGAGAGCGGTAGCCTCCCTCGGCCAGACGCCGGGCCAGCGCTCGCCCGGCGAGCAGCACCAGATCGTCGCTTTCATCCGAGCCTCGGCTCGGACCTTCCGGCTTGACGAGCTGGACGTCGCTCGCGCGCGGAGCAGGCGTGGTCAGCGTCGTCGTCGCGCTGGCGCGTGTGGTCGCGCCGCGCAGGGCCTCGAGCTTGGTGCTACCGACGTACTGCCGGTAGGCGCTGGCAGCGTCGGGAGCATCGAGTACCTGGGCGCAGAGCTCGGCAAGCCCGGGTGCGTCCTCGGTGATGGCGCGCCAGCGCCGGTAGGCGGCGTAGTCGTCGTCGTAGCCGCGCTCGTATTGGTAGAGCTCGCTGGGAGCCACGTGCAGCGGCTGCGGGTGGGCTCCGAACGGAGCCTCGCACACCGCCAGCACGCGGTGCGCCGGCAGCGGCCTCAGGTGAGGCAGGCTCTGCAGCACCTCGCTCGGTACGATGCGTTCGACGGTCACGATCGCACCTTCGCGTGCCCCGAGCGCCCCGTAGAAGCCCTCGCCATGCGGCGGCGAAAACGCGACGTTGCCCTGGGCATCCCCGAGCGGTGCGTGCAGGAAGGTGATGTCCGGCACCAGCGCGCGCACCAGCGCCAGCATGCGCTGCGGATTTACCGGATCGGGCACTTCCACCAGCCTGCCGCGCTCGGCCAGCGCGGCGCCGAGCGAGGTTCCGGCGAGCGAGCGCGTGAGCGCATAGGGGTGACCGAACGCGCCGGCAGCCAGCGCTGACACGTAGCTCCAGAGCGACCAGTGCTCGAGCTCGTAGCCTTCCGCGAGCAGCTGCGAGTACAGCCGATTGCTACGCGGCGTCGGATAGTTGTCGCCGAAAAAGCAGCCGACGTAGCGCCGCGCCAGGCGCAGCAGCCCCGGCAGGTGCAAGAGCGAGTGAAAGCCGGTTGCCATCAAGCCGAGCTCCGGCTGCTGACCGCGGAAATGTCGGCATAGCTCGAGGATGGCGGCGTTGGAGCGGCTGGGCGTGGACGCAAAGCACAGCTCCATCCCCGGCTTCACGAAGGTCTCGATGGCTCGGGGCAGCGGCATCAGCTTGGATGCCGCGGTCGTGCCATCAGGCATGGTAGAGCGCTCCCGCGCAATTCATGCCGGCCCCGACTGCCAGCGACAGCACGAGCTGACCGCGCTGGACGCGGCCGCTCTGCAGCTGCTCCGATAGGCAGGCCGGGATGCTGGCGCTGCCCGAAAAGCCGCGCTCTCCACCCACCCACAGCAGCTTGCTCTCCGGAAAGCCGAGCTCGGCTCGCACGCTCGCCAGCAGGCCGGCGTGAGTCTGAATCGGGAGCAGCCAGTCGATGTCGCCCGGCGTTAGCCCGTTGCGCTCGAGCAGCGTGCGGGCACACTCGAGTAGCATCTGCTGCGTGGCGCTCGCGGCGCGCGAACCGAGCATGATGATCGAGGCTGCGTCTTCGCCGATGCCGACCCAGGCCAGCTTGTCCACGTCGGTGTAGCCGACATAGTCCAGGATGCCGCTGTGCGGCTTGCGCTCGCTGCGACGCAGCACGACCGCGCCGGCGGCGTCGCCCACGATGAAGCAGAACGAGGAGCGATTGGTCTCGGCGATCGAAAAACGGCTGCCCTGCTCGACCGCCACCAGCAGCGCCGAGCGGTAGTTGGCGTTGCCCAGTAGCCCATCCACCACCTGCAAGCCCCGCAAAAAGCCGGTGCAGTAGCAGGCCTTGATGTCGAGCCCCAGCGCGCGCGTGCGGCCGAGTTGCTGCAGCAGGAGCGGCGCCAGGTCTGCGAAGGCGCGATTCTCCGGATCGGTCGGGTGGGCCATGGGCATGGTCGTGCCCGAGGCCACCACCACGGCGTCGATCTCGTCCACCAGCTCGGGGTGCTGCTGCATCAAGCGCGCAACCGCCGCGCGCGCCATGCTGGCGGTGTTTTCGTCGGGGCGGCACCAATGCCGCGTGCTCATCTGTGTTTCTTCGGCCAGCTCGCCGGGCGGCGTGGTCGTCTCGAAGCGACAACGCCGCCAGTACTCGTCGTTGTCGACGATGTCGCTCGGATAGGCGTGCGAGGCGGCGACGATCTCGCTCGTGTAGGTGGCACCTCGCCGGGCGCCGCCGCTCACGCGTTGGCCTTCCGTAGCAGTAGCGCCGCGTTCTGGCCGCCGATGCCGTAAGCCACCACCACGCCGCTGCGCAGCGGGCGCGCCTCGCCGCGGTTGGCCTGGTGGTTGAAGCCGTGTACCACGCGCTTTTCGTCGAGGCGCACGGTCGGAATCACGAATTCGTGATGCAGCATCAAGGCAGCCGCCGCAGCGTTCAGAGCGCTCGAGGCGCCGAGCGTGTGCCCATAGATCGGCTTGGTGGAGATCAGCGGTACCTCGCGCGTGCGGCGGCCGAAGACGCGCTTCATGTAGTTCAGCTCGGAGATGTCGCTCGCCTGCATGCCGTTGCCGTGGCCGAGCACGAAATCCACGTCGGCGGACTGCATGCTGACCTCTTCCAGGCTCCTGCTGATCAGCTCCGCCGGCCGCTCACCGCTGAAATCGACGTCCGTTGGATGCTCTCCGCCGTTGCCGTGACGGTAGGCCAGCACCTCGGCCAGCGGCGTCGCGCCGCGCGCCTCGGCATGTTCGCGGGTTTCGAGCACCAGCGTGATGGCGCCCTCGCCGAAGGCGTTGGCCGAGCTGCCGGCGTAGGGGCGGATGGCGCGGTCGGGGTGCTCGCCTTCGACGCTCAACAACCCGGCGTCGCGATACATTTGATAGATGGGTCCAATCAGCGCGGCGTCGTGCCCGGTACCGAAGGCCACGTCGATGCGTCCGCACTGCAAATCGCGAAAGGCGTTACCGATCGCCACCACACCCGAAGCGCACGAGTTGTTGTAGGTGTAGGTCGGGCCCTGAATGCCGAGCATGGCCGCGGTCAGACCTACGGCTTGGCCGTGCATTGCAAAGTTCAGATCGCGCGGCGTGAAGCGGCGTGCCGGGTCGAGCTTGCTATTACTGATCAGCTCGTACCAATGCGCGAAATTGCCGCGGGAAGTGCCGTCGAACAGGCCTACGCGCGGCGAGGCCACGTCTTCGAGCGCGAGGCCCGCGTCGCGCAGCGCTTGCATCACCGAGGCCAGGTAAAGCTGCTGCTCGCGATGCAGCGCAGCGTAAAAACGCCCGGAAATGCCGCTCATGTAGCGTGAGCAATCGAAGTCGCGCACGCGCCCGATGGCGCAGGGAATGCCGTCGGCAGGATCTGGCTCGATCGCCATCTGCGACTCTCCCTGATGCAGGTGTTGCCAGAGGCTCTCGCGGTTATCGCAGTTGGGTAAGATCGCGCCGATGCCGGTGACGACCACCTCGCGCAGCGCCTGAACGTTGGGCGCTACTCGAAGCTTCGTTTGAGAGCCGAACCCCGACTCCGCTACGATTCGATCCGATGCAGGACCGCTCACACCGCGTCGACTAGACATGGATAA
>DATDEV010000071.1:0-4614 GCA_036522995.1 Polyangiaceae bacterium | reverse complement strand
AACATCCGCGCCGCCGGCCGCGACGAGAACGTCACCTTGCCCCCGCCCCACCTGCACACGATCGACACCGCCATGGAGTGGATCGACAAGGACGAGCTGCTCGAGGTGACGCCGGACGCCGTGCGCGCCCGCAAGCAGATCCTCGACGCGAACCGCCGCCCGCGTCGCGACGAGGGCTGAATCACAGGGGCTGCCGCCCCGCAGCCCTCCTCGCAGAAACTACCGTAGCGGCCCCCGGTCGCCCCGCTTCGCCTGAATCAACAGGGAGGCGGGGAGGCGGGAGCGAGAGAGAGATTGAACAGGAAGGGGGAAGGGTGGGAGGGCGAGAGCGAGGGGATGCGGGGCATCCCCTCGCGGGGCTCCGAGGGGTAAGCGTCGTGGCGTCGGGCTAGCCCAAGCCCCTCTGTCGCCCGCACGCCCAAATCCAATCCCTTCCACTCTTCCACCCTTCCTGTTCAATCCCTCGCGCACATCAACGCAAGCGTTCGTCGCGTCTCGCGGGTGTGACGTCTGGTGCGCACCCCCAAAAATCTCCCCGCCTCCCCGCCTCCCTGTTGATTCCTCTGGGGAACCGTTAGGCTTCGTAGAGGGCGCGTTCGGCTTCGTCGCTGGCGGCTTGGGTCGCGCGGCGGTGGGCGATCAGGGCGAGCCAGGATTCGACGCGCTGCAGGAGCAGCTTGGTCGTGGATTTGTCGAGCGCGGAGATGCAAGCGCTGTCGGGCTCGTTGGCGAGCGCGTGGCGTTCGTCGTCGCCCAGCTTGTCGACCTTGTTGTAGACGCGCAGGCGCGGCGTGTCCTCGAGGCTCAGCTCGCGCAAGACCGCGTCGGTGGTCTTGACGTGATCGAGGTGCTCGGGATCCGACACGTCGACTACCTCGACGATCAAGTCGGCGTCCGCGGCCTCTTCGAAGGTGGCGCGGAACGCAGCGAACAGGTCCTTGGGCATTTGCCGGATGAAGCCCACGGTGTCGGTGAGGATGACGTCGCTGCCGCCCGGTAGAAATAGCTTGCGGGCGCGGGTGTCGAGCGTCGCGAACAGCTTGTCTTCTGCCAGCACGCCGGCGTCGGTCAAGGTGTTGAGCAGCGTGCTCTTGCCGGCGTTGGTGTAGCCGACGATGGCCACCACCGGTAGGTCGCTGCTGGCCCGCTTGCGGCGCCGTTCGGCGCGCTGGCGCTCGAGGCCCACGAGCTCCATTTCGAGGCGATGCACGCGCACGCGCGCGCGGCGGCGCCCGATTTCCAGCTTGGTTTCGCCGGGGCCTCGCCCACCGATACCGCCGGTGAGGCGGCTGAGCGAGTCGTCCTTCTGGCCCAGGCGCGGCAGCGTGTACTTGAGCTGCGCCAGCTCGACCTGCAGCTTGCCGTCGCGGCTTTCGGCGCGTTGCGCGAAAATGTCCAGGATGACCTGGGTGCGATCCAGCACCTTCAGGTCGGTTTTGCTGGCGATGGCGTGCGCCTGCGCGGGGCTGAGATCGCAGTCGAAGATCAAGGTCTCGGCGCCCAGGTCGATGGCCTGCGTGACCACGTCTTCCAGCTTGCCGGCGCCGATCACGAAGCGGGGATCGGGCTGCTCGCGCAGCTGCATGACGCGCTCGACCACGTCGACCCCCGCCGTGCGGGCCAGGCTCTCGAGCTCGTCGAGCCGCGAACGCGCGCGCGTGCTCGCGCCGGCCTTCCGCTTGTCGCCGACGTGGATCAAGATCGCGCGCCCGTCTTTGGCGGTGACCTCGCGGGTGCGGGCCTGCTGCGCGAACTCGGCTTCGAGCGCCGCGATCAGCTCGCCGAAATGCGGCTGCGGTTGCCCATAGGGAAACGGGCCGGCCACTTGATAGGGCTGGCCGCGGCCCTGAAAGGTGGGCGTGTTGTAGGCCCAGGACATGCGCTGCGGCTCGCCCACGGGATTGAGCAAGATGGCCGCCACCAGATCCAGCCGCAGGCGCGTGAGATCGGTAAAGTCGTCGCGCGTGAGAGGCTCGTTGAACAGGTGCGTGTGCACCAGGCGCAGCGCGCGAAAGCGCCCCTCTGCCGCGCGTAGGCGGCCGATGTCGGGCAGCATCAGGCCGGTCGCGTGCCCGACGACCACGTAGTCGACCTCTCCGGAGCGGTGCACCAGCGCACCGACCTGGCGCTTGGTTTCGCGCGAGGCATCGGCGAGCGAACGGACCAGCTCGGGCGTCGCGATCTTGTCGCTAGGGACTCGCCGGCGGTAGATGCGCTCGAGCGATCGAATCGCGTTGGCGCTGAGCCCGGTGGTGTTTCCGTAGAGTTCTTGCATTCAGGGGGTCGGGGCGACTGGAAAGGTAGCCGCTTGGGTCGAGTGCCACAACCAACCACGAGCTGCGCCCCCAAAAGGCCCGCCCGGGCGCGTGGCCCTGCGCCTTCGGCTAGCTCAGCGCGGGCGCTTTTTTGAGGCGAGCTGGCGCGGGGCTCGGCATAGTCCGGCTCGTGGCGCTCCTGACTGCACTGCCCCTCGAAAACGCTCGACCCCTGGCGCGTGAGTTCGGCCTCGACCTCATGCAAATCGAGCCGCTCAGCCTGGGTTCCGTGAACTCGAACTTCGCGCTCACGACCAGCGACGGCCAGCGCTATTTTGCACGCCTCTATGAGGAGCAGGAGCGCGCGGGGGCGCTGGCCGAGCTGGCGCTGGTGAGCGGCCTTGCGCGCGCGGGCGTGCCGGTGGTGCAGTGCCTGCCGCGGGCGGATGGCGCGGGCGTCGGAGACTATCGAGGCAAGGCCTTCGCCGTCTTCCCCTGGCTGGACGGGGAGATCTCGTGCCAGGGGCGGGTCACGCCCGAGGCATGCCGCACGCTCGGCGCCGCGCTCGCGCGCGTCCACCTCTGCACGCCGGAGTTGCAGCGCCCCGGCGAGGGACGCTTTCGCATCGCCGACCTGCGTGAGCGCCTGGATCGCGTCGAGCGGGAGGGTCATCGTGCCTACTTCGACGACGTCGCGCGGATTCGACAGCGGCTGGCGCACTACGAGGCAGAGCGGCTGCGCGTCGACGCGCCGCGCGGCGTGATCCATTCCGACCTGTTTCGCGACAACGTGCTGTGGACCCGTGGCGGCGAGCTACTGGCGCTGCTCGACTTCGAGAGCGCGTGCGACGGCGCCTTCGCCTACGACGTGATGATGACGATTGCGGCGTGGTGCTTCGGCTCCAGTTACGACCTGGCGCTGGTGGCCGCATTCTTGTCCGGCTACCAGAGCGTGCGGCCGATCGGGGCCGAGGAGCGGGCGGCGCTCAAGATCGAGGGCGCGGTGGCATGCTTGCGCATCGCCACCACGCGCATCACCGATTTTTCGCTGCGCGCGGAGGCGGGAAAGCCGCCGCTGCGGGATTACCGTCGCTTCCTCACGCGGCTTTCGGCGCTGGAAGCCGGCGATTTGGACGACTGTTTGACGAGCGCGCTGGGCTGAGCTTTCCGCGCGCGCTATAAGGCGCGCCATGACCGTCGCGCGAGGTGGCAGACTTCCCGAGCAAATCGACGCCGCAATGGAGCGTCTGAACACGAGCGTCGACGTCGACTGCGAGATGTGGCGCGAGGACATCCAGGGCTCCATCGCCCACGCGCGCGGGCTGGAGCGCGCCGGCGTGCTGAGCCCGGACGAGTCCGCGGCCCTGGTGCGTGGCCTCACGCAGATTCATGGTGAGATCGAGCGCGGTGAGCTGGTTTGGAAGCGCGAGCTCGAAGACGTGCACATGAACATCGAGTCGCGCTTGACGCAGATTTGCGGCCCGGTCGGCGGCAAGCTGCACACCGGCCGCTCGCGCAACGATCAGGTGGCAACCGACCTGCGGCTGTGGGTGCGGCGCAAGACGGACGAGGCCTGCGAGGCCGTCGAAGGCTGCGCCGAAGCCATCCTGGCGGTGGCCGAGCGCGAGCTCGACACGCTGATGCCGGCCTACACGCATTTGCAGCGCGCTCAGCCCAGCCGGCTCTCGCATCACCTGATGGCCTGGCAGGAAATGCTGCTCCGCGATCGCGGTCGCCTGCGCGACGCACGGGTGCGGCTCAACGAGTCGCCGCTCGGCGCGGGCGCCGTGGCCGGTACGGGCTTTCCGCTGGATCGAGCTGGAGTCGCCAGCGAGCTCGGCTTTGCAGCGCCGACCCAGAACTCGATCGACGCCACCGGCAGTCGCGACTTCTTGATGGAGGTGGCAAGCGCGCTGGCCATCCTGGGCGTGCACCTGTCGCGCATCGGGGAAGAGATCGTGATCTGGTCCAGCCAGGAATTCGGGTTCGTGGCGCTGTCCGGCGCGTTCTCGACCAGCTCCTCGATGATGCCGCAGAAGAAGAACCCGGACGTGGCCGAGCTGGTGCGCGGCAAGGCCGCCCGTTTGATGGGCTCGGTGACCAGCCTGCTCGCGCTCGAGAAGAGCCTGGTCTTTGGCTACGGTCGCGACCTGCAAGAGGACAAGCGCCCCATCTTCGACGCCTTCGACTGCGCGCTCGTCTCGCTGTATGCGCTCACGGGTGCCATCGCCACGGCGGATTGGAAGCGCGAGCGGCTGCGCGGCGCGCTGGATCAGGGCCACCTGTGCGCCACCGATCTCGCCGATTTTCTGGTGCTGCAGGGCGTGCCGTTCCGCGAGGCGCATCACGTGGTCGGAGC
>DATDEV010000070.1:0-2457 GCA_036522995.1 Polyangiaceae bacterium | reverse complement strand
AGCCAGCGCAGCTCGAAGCTACGCTCGGCTTCGGGACCGTAAGCGGCGTGATCATCGAGCGAAAAGCCGGTGCGCGCCTTGAAGCAAGGATGGTACGGGTGACCCTCGTGCAGCAGGCCTTCGATCTCTTCGTAGGCCAGCCCGCGGCGGCTCTGCCTCAAGCGCGGTAGCCGTTCCTGGTTCCAGCGGCACAGACGCACCGTGTTCTCCAGCTCTTCGACGACCTGGGCCCTGACTAGACTGCTGCAAGGCAGCTCTTCCAAGAGCTCGCGCCAGCCAGTGTCGCAGAGACCGCTCGGCGAAACCTTGTTGATTGAGCCCGGCGCGACGCGGACGCGCCCGAAAGCGCCGACGCGGCCCCGACAGCGATACGTGAGCGCACCGACGCGGAAGGCGATCTCGCGATCACCGCCGGTCCACGGCGCGTGGTCGTTGCAGGACCAGCTGGCGATGCGCTCGAACAGCAGCGCTTCGACGAGCTGGCGGAGTACGCGCTCGTCAGGCAACTTCGAGCTCCCGGGGCAGCGGCTGCAGAGGTCGCAAGAGCGGGTTCTCTATCTCGACGTACACGGCTTGTTCCTGCTCGCTCGTGAGCTCGTCCACATCGTGGACACGCGTCAGCAGGTTGGCTTTGTAAGGCAAACGCGAGCGCTCCAGAACGCTCTCCAGCAGCAGTCGCCCCTGACCGCAGAGCTCGCCCGCTAGCGTCGTCAACCGGCTCTTCACGATCGCGAGCGCTACGTCTTCATCCAAGAGCCCGTCCGCGCCTAGGCGCTGTACGACCGCGAATAGGTGATTGCTGAATAGGTAGTAGGCAAAGCGACGCTGGATCAGCTGATCGTCGAAGAAGAGCTCGGGCCGCTGGAGGAGCTCTGGCTGCAGCGCGATCAGGCGCGAGCGGTGCTGGCTCGACAAATAGTAGCCCTGGCTGTCGCGGAAGTAGAAGGCGCGCGGGTAACCGGCGCGAAGATCGAGCAGGCTGTTCTGTTGGTGCGCTTCGAGCGCGATGCCATGCTCGTCGTAAAGCCGAATCAACGGCTCGATCGCGCACGACAGGTAGCGTCCGAGCCAATCGCAGCTCACCTGCTGCACGTCACGCCCTTCGGTGAGCGCCAGGCCTTCGAGCAAGGTGCGTAGGCGGGAAGCGCGGTGCGGTAGCGCTTCTTGCACGAGCGCGGCCACGCAGTAGATGCCGCTGTCCGAGCCGCGTCGGAACGGGTTCTCGCGCAGCAAGAGCTCGAAGCCGGATTCGCCTGCTTCCGGCCCTTCCACCGTGAGGTACGCGGGATCGGCGATGCAATGGAAGCCGGCGCGCTCGCCCAGCGCCGCGAACAGGCGCGCCATGCTGACGCCGGCGGGGAGCTCGGCGCGGCGATTGAAGCGCAACGAGTTGGTGATCTTCACCGGGATGGACAACTTGATCATCCACTCGCAGTCCTCGTTGTAAACGGTGCGGACCGACGAGGTAGCGGTGAAGCGCGGCCCCAGCCTACCCACGTCGCGCAGTAGGCCGTCGGCCAACCAGCTTTGCACGTGCCGCTGATGCATGAGCCAATCCACCTGCAGCGGGTGCACGGGCAGCAGCACCTCACCTCGATCGTGGGCGACCCGCAGCGCGCGCTGCGCGGGCGCGTCGCCTACCAACATACGCGCGAGCAGCGCTTCTGCGCTGTGCGAAAGCGCCGACTGCTGGCGAACGAGCGCTCGCTTCACGGCGAAGTAGTGGAGCTGAAACCGGCCGCGCAGCTCGGGAGCGAAGCTGTCGTGCTGCCATTCGGTCATGCCTTGGCGGCTCTTGGGCGTGGGGTGGCGCCAGTGGCCTTACAGCATGGACTGCTCGGAATCGATGAATCGGTCCGAGTCGAGGCCGCGGTCATGGGCGCGCGCCTGGAGGTAGCGGGCCATCAGCTGCTGGCTCTGCACATAGCGCAGCAGCAGCTCGAGCTCGTGCGCGCGGGCAGTAGCGTCGACCGATGCGCGCCCCGAGTACAGCTCGCGTACCAACGTCAGCACGGTGTGCAATCGATCGGCGTCGTACCAGCGGCCTGACCGCTCGCAGCGCACGGCGCCGAGCCGGTGGCGGCCGACCGCGGAGTAGTACACGACGTCGATGGCCAGTCTCAGCCCCTCGCGCGGCAACACGAGCACCAGCACGAGCTCACCTTGAGGGCTAAATTCCGGATCCTCGGCGCGCCAAGCGGCCGCCTGGTGCCACACCCCGGCGCCCAGCTCTTGCGTGTAGCAGGTGACGATGGCGTCGAAACACGCGCGCTCGGCGAGTAACAACAGGTCTTCGCTCACGACGCCACCACCCCTTCCGCGGCGGGCGTGAGCGCCGGCGCCCCTTCTGGCTCCGCCCGATGCAAGAGCCCGAGGCCGAGCAAGAGCGCGGCGCCCTCTGCCAGCGGTAGAGCGAGCAAAAAGGGCAACGACGGAGCCCAAAACGCGAGCGCCACC
>DATDEV010000069.1:0-4847 GCA_036522995.1 Polyangiaceae bacterium | reverse complement strand
GGCTCAAGCCGGCGGCACCGAGCCGGCGCGGCTCGAGGAAGCCATCGAGTCGCTCTACAGCGGCGTCGCGACCAGCTCCCCGAGCTGAGCGTCGAGAGGGCCAACGAAGTCGGTCCCGCACCGGCACGAACCCTGTTCGGCGCTGCTTCAACGCCGCGAGTGTCTCGAGCGCTAAGGATCGCCCCAGAAGTTGGGCTCGGGCGTGAGCTCGACGCCGAAGCGCTCGCGCACGCCAGCCTGAATGCGGCGCGCCAGCGCGGTCACCTCGCTGGCGCTGGCTCCGTCGTGCGCCACGATGGCGAGCGCGTGCTTGCTCGATAGCCCCACGTGCCCGTCGCGCCAGCCCTTGGCGAAGCCGCTCTGCTCGATCAGCCAGCCGGCGGCGAGCTTCACGCGACCATCGGGCTGCGCATACGTCGGCGCGCTCCCGCTCGCTGCCAGCGCGCGCACTTGCTCGGCTCGCTCCGCACTGACCAGGGGATTCAGGAAGAAGGAGCCGCAGCTGCGGCCGTTGGGATCGCTCGGGTCGAGCAGCATCGATTTTTCGGCCCGCACTGCCAGCACGCAGTCCCGCAGCTGCTGCAGCGTGGGCGACGTCAGTCCGCGGCGCTCGAGCGCGCGCTGCAGGTCGGGATAGCGTGTTGGCGCGGGCGCTCGCGCCGCGAGCCGGAAGCGCACCTCGGTCACCACGTAGCGCTCCGGCGCCTGCGACTTGAAGAAGCTGTCGCGGTAGGCAAAGCCGCACTGGGCAGCCGACAGCTCCTGGCTGGTTCGCGTGTCGCGATCGACGACCCGTACGCTGGCGATCGTCTCGGCCACTTCCTGGCCATAGGCGCCGACGTTCTGAATCGGGGTGGCCCCTGCGCTGCCGGGAACGCCGCTGAGGCCCTCGAGGCCTGCCAGCCCGCGCGCGACTGCCTGCTCCACCACCGTGTCCCACGGCTCGCCCGCCTTGGCGGCGAGCACGGCATCGCCGGTTGGGCTCGAAAATGCGATGCCGCGCAGCCGAACGGCCAGCACCAGCCCGTCGAAGCCGCTGTCGGCCACCACCAGGTTGCTGCCGCCGCCCAACACCCGCAGCGGCAGGCCGCGTCCCGCCGCAAACTCGAGCGCCTCGAGCACGTCGCTCTCGCTCCGGGCTAGGGCCAGGTAGCGCGCCTCCCCGCCGACGCCCAGCGTGGTGAGCGGCCCCAGTGTGACGTGCTCTCGAAGCTCCAAGCGCTCAGGACCCTAGCATTTGCCGCCTCATTCAGGTCGGAGAGCGTTTGCTCACCGAGAGCTCGTGCCTACGACTGACTGCTTGGTCGTCGCTCAGATCCGCCGCTGTTTGCTGGGCCGCGCGGCCCCTTTGGCCAGCCCGGGCCTGGCTGCTGCAGGCGGCGCGAGCATGTCGGAGCGGCGCGCGATGCGGCGCTGCAACAGCACTCGGGCTTCGATCGACAGCTCGAGCGTCTCGAAGGGCTCCTCGACCACGGCGTCGGCCAGCACCACCAGCCGCTCCACCGACGGCGCTTTGGTGTTGAGCAAGAGCACCTGCTTGCCTTTGAGTCGGCACTGGCCCCCCGGGTGAATACCCCACAGCTGCTCCGAACGAACGCTGAGACCACGGCGCGAAAGCAGCCGTGATAGCTCTGCGATGAGCCGCTCGTTGTTATCCACCGGTCGTTGATTGTACTCCTCGATCACACCGAACGGCCGGTGAAATCGGCCGCCTGGCCAAATTAACATGGATTTCGGGGATTTGCGGACAGGCGAGGGGCCGTGCTATCTCCGTTCTCGTTCGGTGAGCTGCCGGAGGTGGGAGCGATGTTCGCTCTCCAGGAGCCGCCGTTTGGCCGAGCACAGCGTTTTGAAAGGCGCTGCGCTCCCCAACCGAGAGAAAAATTTCAATGACGTTTACTGAAGCCGCGGCGCAGGTCTTGCGCCTCGTGGGCAAGCCCCTCCACTACAAAGAGATCACCGACGTTGCGATCGAGAAGAACCTACTGAGTCACGTGGGCAAGAGCCCGGATGTGACCATGGGCGCGCGTCTCGCAGCGCTGGTGAAGAAGGGCGACAAGGAAAATCCGCTCGTGCGCGTGCGCCCCGGCGTGTTCGCGCTGCGTGAGTGGGACCAGGCCATGATCGACAAGGGTCTACAGGATCGCACGCCCGCGCTCGAGAAGCTGGCTGGGCAAGAGGTCAACTTTGCCGATATCGCGCTCGAGCGTAAGAGCGGGCCCGAAGGCTCTTCGCCGTCGGCCGAAGGCGAAGACGAGCCGCTGGCGGCGCCCTCCGAGGAGGAGCGCGTGCGCGCCGACCTGGCGGCGCACGGTAGTGAGCTGTTCGCATCCGAAGCGGACGACGACGAGCCAATCTTTGCGCCCGCCGGGGCTGCCGCAGCCGCACCGGCTGCCGACGACGCGAGCGCAGACGGCAGTCGGCGTCGCGGCCGTCGGCGTCGCGGGCGTGGACGTGGCGGCGAGGAGCGCGGCGGCGACGATTTGCCGGCATATACCGTCTCCGACGCGCCTGCCGAGCTGCCACCGGAAGTGGCGCTCGAGGTCGAGACGCGCGGTGCGGAGCGCAGCTTCGATGAGCGCTTCGACAACGAAAAGCCTGCCGAGCCCCGTCGCGAGGAGCGCGCCGCCCGAGAGGGCCGCGGGCGCGACCGCGAGCCGCGTGCCGAGCGTGAGCCGCGTGCCGAGCGTGAGCGTGGCGACCGCGACCGCGATCGCGATCGCGATCGCGACCGCGATCGCGGGGCGTCGGTCGAGCGCAGCACGGCGTCGCTGGATGACGCGGTGGGCAAGGACTTGGCAGACGCCGTCGAGTCGATCGTGGCCGGCTTCGATCGCAACCGCGGCGCCGTCGCGGTGCAAACGTTGGTCGACGCGGCCGCACGTCGTGGTCGCTACGCGGGCGAGGTCGCTGTTGGGCAGGGCTTGGTGCTCGGCGCGGCGCGCGCCGACAACCTGCGGCGCGCCGCAGAGGGTCGTAGGCCGCGCTTTCGCATCTCCGGCAATCGTCTGGCGCTCACCGAGTGGCAGATGGATCCGGAGCTGCTGCGCATCGAGCGCGACGTCAACGGCTTGGTCGAACGCTACCGCGAGGTGTCGCGTCGTTCACTGCTGCGCATGCTGCAGGACTTGCCGCACCGCGGCCTGGGCGAGCTGCTCGTGCTGCTGCTCGAGCATTGCGGGTTCACGGAGCTGGCCAGCGTGCGGCGTCAGGGTGCTCATGGCGCCGAGATGCATTTCTCCGGCAAGCTGAAGACGGGCCCCGGCGAGGTGCGTACCGCGATCGTGGTGCGTCGCGACGGTCGGGAAGTGGGTCGCGAGCGGGTGACCGAGCTGCGCGGAGCGCTGCATCACTACGGTCCGGCGCACGCGGCCTGGATCCTGACCACGGGTCAGGTGCTGAGCGGTGCGCGCGAGGAGGCGAGCTCTCCCGGCGCCGCTCCCGTGGCGGTGATCGACGGCATGGGCCTGGCCGAGCTGTGCGAAAAGCACCTGGTCGGCGTGACGAAGCACCAGCTCTCGCTGCCGCTCCCCGACCTGGACGTGCTGGAAGGGCTGCGCTGAGGGCGTGGCGAGGGCCGCCGTCCCGGCTGTTTTGGCGTGTGCGCTGGCGCTCGGTTGCCAGCGCGCGGCCCCGCCTTCTCGCTTCCCGAACGCCGAGAGCCTGCTAGCGCGGCTGCACGAGCAGCAGCGCTGCAGCCGCGGCGTCGCCGGCGAGGGCAAGCTCGACTACTTCGGCAAGGAGGGCAGGGTGCGAGGCTCGGTGCTGTTCATGGCCGAAGGGCCCGACCGCGTCCGGCTCGACGTGATCAGCCCCTTCGGTGCCACCCTGTCCACGCTGACCTCGGACGGCACCGACTTCTCCCTCTACGACTTGCGTCAGAAGGTGTTCTTGAAGGGGCCGGCCAACGCCTGCAACCTCAGCAAGCTCACCCACGTGCCCATGCCGCCTCACGCGCTGGTCAGCTTGCTGCGAGGCGAGCCGCCTCTGCTCGCGGCGGGGCCGGGCTCAGCGACGTTGGTTTGGGAGGGCGGACGCTACGTGATCCGCATGCAGAGCAAGCACCAAGCGAGCGAAGAGATCGCGATCGTGCCTAGCGATGAGGATTGGGAAAAGCCCTACTCGCAGCAGCGCGTGGAGCTCACCAGCGTGGAGGTGCGCCAGCAGAGCTACGTGCTCTATCGGGCCGAGCTGGCCCAGCACGAGCCAGCCAAAACGGCGCCGCCGCGCTCGGATCCCGACGGCCTCGACGCCGATGTTCCGCCGAGTGGTCCCGCTTGCGGCGCCGCCCTGCCGCGGCGTTTGCACCTCGAGGTCCCGGCGGAAGAGCAGGATCTCGTGCTCAGCATCTCGGAAGTCGCGCACAATCCGCCCCTTGGCGAGGGCTCTTTCCAGCAGCGCCCGCCCGGTGGCGTCGTGGTACGCTCGTCGCCCTGCCAGTGAGCTCAGCGAAGACTCGCGCGGCGCAGCCAGCCACCTCCAAAGCCCGGCCTCACTCCGCCGCAGCCGCGCTTCGCCGGTCTGCCCAGCTTCTTGAGGTTACCGGTTCACGACCAGGGGCTGCCGCCCGTGGACGTGCTGCTGTGCGGCGTTCCCTTCGACGGAGGCACCTCGTTTCGCCCGGGCGCGCGCTTCGGCCCGCGCGCGGTGCGCGAGGCATCCGCGCTGGCCCGGCCGTATTCGCAAGCCTTGGGCGTCGACGTGCTGGCCGAGCTGAGCGTCGCTGACGGCGGCGACGTGGGCGGATTGCCGCACGACATGGAGCGCGCGCTCGACGCCATCGCCGACCGCGCCCAAAGCATCGCCGAGAGCGGCGCGATCTTCGGCTTCGTCGGCGGCGATCAGAC
>DATDEV010000068.1:0-3111 GCA_036522995.1 Polyangiaceae bacterium | reverse complement strand
GTGGAATAAAAATTCTACAAATATAGATGGTAGAATTTTCAATCCGGTTGGTGTAGGCTTGCGCGGTGGCGACGTCTCCCGTCCGATTCTGCTCTGCCTGCCCTGTCTCGGCCATGGCCCTCGCGGCGCTTCTTATCGCCTGCTCGTCCGAAGCCGACAAGCCTGCGGCCACCACGATGGTCGGGGGGGCAGGCGCCGCGCAAGCCGGAGCCAACGCTGCAGGCGGCAGCCCCGCCGGCAACAGCAGCGGGGGCAACGGCACCGCCGGGAGCAGCAGCGGCGGCCAAGCCGCGGGCACTACGGGCGCCGGGGGTACTGACAACGTCGCCGGCACCAGCCTCGCAGGGGCTGGCGGCTCGAGCGGCAGCGGCGGCATGGGGGGCGCTGCCGTCGAGCCGAGCCTCGTCGCTTCGCCGACGGAGCTCGCGTTCGGCGCCGTGCAGCAGACGCAAACGCCGCCCCAAACCATCGCCCTGAAGAATCCGTCCGCCGTCGCGCTGCAACTTGCGTCGGTCACGCTCGACGCAGCCGCCGCCGGTACGCCCGCGTTCGAGCTCGTCTCGCCACCAGCGGCCGGCGCCGTCGTCGCGCCCGGCGGCACGACGAACCTGCAGGTTCGCTTTCGCCCAACCGGCATCGCGCTGTTCAAGAGCAGCGTCATGGTCGTGACCCAGGCTCCGCAGCTCGAGCTGACGATCGGCCTGTTCGGCCTCGGTACCAAGGGCCTCGAAGGCGAGAACGAGCCCTTCCTCAAGATCGTGCTCGACGCCATCGGCTACGACGTCGACGTCGGCGGCGCCGGACTGCTCAGCACCACCACGCCGCTCGTCGGCGACGAGGTCGCGGCCCAGCGCTTCAGGGCAGCTTCCGCGGCAGAAATCGAGCTGATTCCGGTGGCGCGCTACTCACCGCAAGAACCGATCCCCTACGGTTACTACGACGCCACCGAGGTGCAGGTCGGCGTCATCGCCGACGACCAGTACCAAGCGCTCAACCCCACGACGGACGCCGGCTCCAAGCGCAGCTTCGTGCCGCCCGCCGGCGAGTTCGGCATCTTCACCACCAGCGGCACGCACACGACTTACACCGAAGATTCGAAGAACGCCGCCAACCAGGTGAAGCACGCCGTTCGCACCTACCCGCTGAAAGACCGCGCCGGCGCCGCCATCCCCAGCTCGTACCTCGTCTGCTTCGAGGAAGCCGCCAACGGCGACTACCAGGACTACGTCTTCACCCTCTCCAACGTCGTCCCCGTCGCGCCTTGATGGACGCGAGACTACTCGCTTGCCAGCTCCAGCACGACGCGCTCCAGGCCAACAGCGACGCGAGCCAGCCGCTCGTAGTCCAGGTTAGGGGCGATATCGCTGTGGCGATGGTAGGTCGGGTCGCGGAACAGGGCCGTGTCAGTGACCATGATTGCCTCATAGCCTTCGCGCCAAAACGCCCAGTGGTCGGACCAACCGACGCCCGGTAGCGCTTCGGGCAAGGCAGCGCCTTCCGAAGGGATGGTGGCGTGCTGGCGAAAGCGACCCATCACGTCGCGCAGCAGGCCGCGCGAGCCGAGGTTAGCGACGAAGCCGATGAAGTTGCCGCGATCAGGATAAAGAGCGCTCAGCGGAGCCGGGTACTTCTGCGAGCGGGGCTCGTCGGAGTAGTAGCCCATGGTTTCGAGCGAGAGCATCGCGCGCAGCTGCTCGCCGCGCTTGCGACAACCCTGCGCGTGCTGCAGCGAGCCCATGGCCGAAGTCGCGAAGTAGGGCTGCTCTTCGTTGGCGAAGAGCACGATGCGGATCGGCAGCGCGTGCTTTGCTGCAGACAGGCGTTTGGCGAGCACCAGCGCCGTGGCGACGCCGCTGCCATTGTCGTTGGCGCCTGGAGTGCCGCCCTGATCGGTGTCGTAGTGCGCGCCGAGCAAGACGATGGGACCAGCTCGAGTGCCCGGTAGCTCGAGCACGACGTTGGCGGGGTTGCCCGGGGCGCCCGCGAGCGGCTCACGCCGCAGCGCGCCGGCGACAGCAAGCGAGCCGAGCTCGCCCGTGATGTATTGCTCCGCGCGCTGCAGCGAGTCACCAAACGTGGCGCGGCGCTGACCGATCTCGACCGCCAATGCCGAGACGTGTGCTCGCAGCTCGGTCGCTACCTGCTGCTCGGCGGCGCTCGGACGCGGCGCGGGGCCGGTGAACGAATCGCCCGGCATCGCCACGCAATACAGCAGCGCGGCCGCGATCAAGAGCGTGAGGCCCGTAGCCATGCCTGCCGCGAGGCGCGCCCACGACTTGGTCCGCCTCGGCTTCGTGGCATGGCGTTCTTCGGGCAGCATGGGGTGCAAGCTCTATGCTCGTAACTTCTCGAACTCACCGACTTTCCGAGCATCGCGAAAAAAAAGCTGCCGGCGATGTCGAGCCCGCCGCTGCTGCTCACGACGCTACCCCTCGGCGCGGCATGGTAAAGTAGGGGCGTCCGCCCCATGACAGACGCCGCCGAGCATCCCAACGTGTTGCGCTACCGCCGCATGATGGCGGCGTTCAACGCGGGCGACCTCAGCACCATCGCCGAGCTGGTGGCGCCCGACGTGGACTATTTGGTGCCGGGCAAGAGCCCGCTCGCCGGACACACGCACGACATCGAAGGCCTGGTCGAGATGCTGCAGCGGGGCAAGCTGCTGAGCAGCGGCACGCTGCGGCTCGAGCTACGTTCGGTGGTGGCAGACGCCGAGTACCTGTTCGTTTACGGCCGAGTGCGCGCCGAACGTCTCGGCAAGCAGCTGGATAGCGATCACTGCGTGGTGTTTCGTTTTGCCGGCGACAAGATCGTCGGCGGCCGGACGGTACCAGTCGACCTCTACGAGTTTGACGAGTTTTGGATGTAGTTTCGGGTGGGCCCCCAATGGGGCTGGGCCCAACTAACCGCCCGCCTTTTGGAGCTAGGGCCGGTCGTGTATAACAGCGATTTATGGCCTACGAATCGTGCGTGCTCGACGGCCTCTACGCAATCCGCTGGGGTCAGGACCCTGAGATCGCCGATCTGCACAGCTATTCGGCGGAGCTGGCGGCGGCTAGGGTCAGGCAAGGCAAGCCGCTGGTGGGGTTGTTCGTGATGCCGCCTGACAGC
>DATDEV010000067.1:0-6272 GCA_036522995.1 Polyangiaceae bacterium | reverse complement strand
TTCGAGTTCCGCGCGGTCGGCGGCGGCCAGTCGATCTCGGGCCCGCTGATCGCCCTGCAGACCGCCATCGCCGAGGCTCTCGACTACATCGCCGGCAAGCTGGAGGCTTCGGTTGCCTCCGGTAAGACGCTCAACCTGTCGATCCAGACCGTGCTCACCGAGCTGGCCAACGAGCATGCGCCTATCGTCTTCAACGGCAACGGCTACTCGGAAGAGTGGCACATGGAGGCCGAGAAGCGCGGTCTGCCGAACCTCAAGACCACGGTCGATGCGCTGCCGGTGCTCAACTCTCCGGAAGTGATCAAGCTGTTCGACAAGTACGGCGTGCTCACGCCGCGCGAGCTGAAGAGCCGCTACGAGATCTACGTCGAGACCTACGTCAAGACGGTGCTGGTCGAGGCCAAGCTGGTGGTGAAGATCGGTAAGACCATGATCTTGCCGGCTGCCATTCGCTACACCGCGGAGCTCAGCGCAGCGGCTGGCGCGTCGGCTCCGGCCAAGCGCCTGCTGGGCGAGGTCTCCGGTTTTGCGGACAAGCTCGATTCGAGCCTGGCCAGCTTGGAGAAGGCGCTCGGCCACGAGTCGCCCGGTGCCTTCGAGGAAGCCAAGCACCTCAAGGACGAGGTGCTGCCGCTCATGCTCAGCGTGCGCAGCGCGGCGGACTCGCTCGAGACCCTGCTGGCCGACGATCTGTGGCCGCTGCCCACCTACCAAGAGATGCTGTTCATGCGCTGATCAGCGCCTCACGGCAACACGACGCGCGCCCCTCACGGCAACGTGAGGGGCGTTCTGTTTTTGTGCGTCAGGCGATGATGCCCTGCTCGCCGATCTCTTCGAGGAAGCGCTTGGGGCGCTTGAAGAGCTCGTCCATGCGCTTGCGCGCCATGTCCGCCATTGGCCCGGGCTGGGCGCCGAGCGTGCATTCGAGCAGCACTGCTTCTCGGAGGATGTTCACGAAGTCGTCCGAAACGCGCTTGGCAAACTCCTGCTCGCTGAGCTCGTCCTTGCGTGCAGTGGCTTCGAAGTCGATCAGGATGCACTCCAGGGGCGAGGCGCAAACGATCAGGTTGTGAAGCTCCAGATCACCGTGAGCGATGCCGGCCTCGTGCAGCCGAGTCACCGCGTCGAACGCCTCGTGGAGTAGCCCCCACAGGCCCGCGGCCGCCGCCACGTTGAGCTCCTGCGCGCGCGGCAGGTTCGCCTCCTCTGGATCGGCTCCGAAAGGCGACAGGCGATTGTAGGGCGCCCCGGGCAAAAAGCAGCTCCGAAAAGTCTGGTGATTGGCGCCGATAGCGGGAGGAATGCCCAGGATCTCGGCTGCCTCGTTCTGCCGATCGCGCTCCTCCCTCGGATCGCCGTGTAGTCGCCCCGGGTAATAGGTCTTGCGGAAATGCAGCGGGTAGCTCGCCGCGAGCGGGTAGGTGGAGCGCGTCTCTTCCCCCGCGATCACGATGTCGGCAGACACGAGCGGCATGCCATTGGCTTCGCGCTTCATGATCGTGCGCACGACGAAATCCTGCCGTGGAGCTTTCTTGATCCAGACGGCATATTCCGCCCCAATTCTCACCGAATGCCGGGGCGAGACCTGCACCAGCTTGTACTCTTCGTCCACAGGCTCACGCTCGCAGAAACCCGAAAAAGGGCAAGGAACTTCGCCCACTGCCGTCGTCGAGGGCTTTCTGGCGCTCAAGGGCGCGCGTTAGCGATCCGGCCAATCCGACGACGGCTCGCAGCCGGAGCTGAGGCTCGCCGCCAAGCCGGGGGGAGGCTCGGGATCGTCCAGGCTGAAGGACTCGGCGAACAGCGAGCTCGGTGCGCCGAACGCGCCCAGCCAGCCGCTCGAGTCCTCGAAGCTCACCTTGATGTTTTCGCGTGTGATCTCCAGGTGGGCCACCATGTCGCCCTCGACGTGGTAGCTGAAACGAACCGTGCTGCCCAGAAGCACCGGGATGTAGTTGCAGCGCCTGACCAGCTGCTTGCCGCTCGCAGCGCTACTGACGCTCAGCTCGACCGTGGCGGGGTCGACGTACTCCAGCTCCTCGCAACCCGAGCTGCCGAGAGCGATGAGCGCGAGCAGGGCGCAGGCGAGGCGTGAGCTCATGGGAAAATCACCAACCGGTAGCCGAGCGTGAGAAAGCAGTGAAATGCCTGGTCGTCGATGCTACCCGCAGAGGTTTCATAGTCGTTGATCGTCGTTTCCTGCTTCAGGTAGCGACCGAGCGAAGCCACGGCGAACGGCCCCATGCCGAAGCCGCGCGAAAGCCGCATGTCCAGTCCGAGCGACAGCCGCGCAAACTCGAAACCTCGCACCGTCGAGGTCTCTTCGTAGCGCCCGGCGTCCGAGATGCTCTGGGAAGCCGCGGTGTAGCCGATGCCGTAGCCGAACCAGCCCGCGAACGTCTCGGTCGGATTGATGGTGTAGCGCGCCTCGACGCCGAGGTGCGCGCTGCTGGAGCTGCAGGTGAGGTCGTCGTCCAGACCGTCGCCCGCCTCGCAGCGGCGCTTGGTCACGTGATCGCTGCCTTCGTAGCCCACGCTCAGGTCGAGGTACGCCCCGACGTAGACCGACTCGGTGACCTTCGCGCCAAAGCCGAGCTCGAGCGGCACCCATTGCCAGCCGTAGCGGGCGCTCAGCGAGTCGCCGCTGGTGCCCGAGGCGTCGCCCAGCGGGAAGGCGATGCCCATCAGGGGCACGAAATGCATTTGGAATCCGACCCTCGGGGGTGGTCCGTCGGATGCTGGCGGCGGAGCCGCGGGGGCGGGCGCGGGCGCGAGTGCGGGCGCGAGTGCGGGCGCGAGTGCGGGGGCGGGCGCGGGCGGCGGAGGAGCGGGCGCAACTGCGGGCGCCGCTGGAGCAGCGGGGGCTGCTGCCGGAGCCGGAGCTGGAGCTGGAGCTATCGGGGCTGCGGGGCTTTGCGCCCAGGCAGACCCCGGTGCGGTAGCAAGCAAGACAGCGAGCAAGCAGCGCATGCGCGATCGATGAGCCTAGCTCCATCGACCGCTGCACGAAGCCTCTTTTTCGCGACTAGCCCGCTCCCCCGCCGAGAATGCCGCCGCCGCCCGGAACGGCTGCGACGAGCTGTGTACCCTTAGGTACGATATTGACCTCGAGCCGGCTGGCTTGCAGCAGGTTTTGGGTCTCGAGTAGCTCGAACAGTGCGGACGCGATCTCGGGATCTTTCGCGACGCGGGCCAGCGCGGTGCCGACGATGTGCGGGCGCGTCGTGGCCGCCTTGGCGAACTCCACTGCCGCCGAGCGATCCGCCGTCGAGCGAATCACGTTCACGCGATTGGCACCATCCTGCTGAATCGCTCCGGTGACCTGGCGTAGGCGATTGACCACCTTCTGCTCGATCTGCTGAATCATGCCGATATCGCGAAAATGAACCTTGCGAATGTAGGTGCTGCCCACCATGTAGCCCCATTCGCGCGACTTGGCCGTCACTTCCTCGCGCACCACCTGGCTCATCGGATGTCGGTTTTCGAGCATGTCCGAGAGCTTCATGTTCGACAGGCAGCGCACGGCAGCGTTCGACACGTTGGCGCGCAGCGAGCCCACCGGATCGGTGTTCTTGTAGAGGTAGGCCAGCGGATCGCTGACGAACATTTCGCACCACACACCGATGCCCATCGGCGCGCCCTCTTCCGAGTTCACGGGCTGACTGCGCAGGTAAACCTGATCGAGGCGCATGTCGATGCTGCGCTTGCGACCGAAAAACGGCACCAGCGCCACCAGGGGCCCCATGGTGAGCCAGGGCAGGTGGATACCCGGCTCGACGATGGTCAGGCGCACCTTGCCGAACAGCTCGAACACCACGCACTCGCGCTCGCGCACGATCACGTAGAAGCCCAGCGCGCGCGCCCAGAACAGCGCGAACGGCATGGCCACGAAGCTACCGAAAAACGACACCCCGAGGGCGATGAGAAAGTCCATTACTTTGCCCCTTCCTGACCGAACAGCACCAGCTGCCGCGAGCGTTTGAACAGGTTCAGCTTGGCATTGCGCACGTAGGCTTGGAGCGCGCCGGGACCGTTGGCGCGCAGCAGCGTCAGCTGCTCGGCCAGCATCACCAGCGGCTCGACCTCGGCCTGCGCGTTGAGCGTCTCGATCTCGACCGCGCGCCGCGACTGCACGATCTTCTGGTCGGCTGCCGCCTGGGCCAGGCTGATTTCGCTGGAAACGTGGTTGTGCGCCGTATTGATGGCGGCCAGCGCCGAGTCGACCTCCGGCGGCGCGTCGATGCCCGTGATCAGAGCGGCGTCCAGGTTGATGCCGTAGCGCGCGCTCGCCGACGCGCATTGGTCGTCCATGCGATCGCTCAGGTCGCGCAAGTTCTTGCGCAGATCGTTGATCGAGATGCCCTGCACTGCGCCGCCGGCATCGACGCCAGCGGTGTCGGGCAGCGGCTGGGTCTCGGGCGGCGCTTCGAAGTTCGCGATGCGGTCGCGCAAGACCGAGATGAAGTAGCCCATGACGTGGGCCACCGGATTCTTCACCCCGAACAGGTAGGCATACAGGTTGCGCTCCGCGACCGTGAAGCGCAGCTGGCCCGATAGGCCCGTGTTGAGCTGATCCTTGGTCACCGCCTCGAGCAAACGACCGCCGTGATTGGCGCTGGCGTCCTCCGGATCGTAAGCGATCGATACGGTGACGGTCGCGATCGACACCTTGTGCACGCGCTGCCAGGGCAATTTCCAGTAGAAGCCGGGGCCCACCACGCGCACTTGGGGGTAGTTATAGCGTTGCCGCTCTTCGGGTCGCAGCGTTTCGGCGATCGGATCTTGCAACGTGCTGGCCTCCCCGACGCGCTGAGCGCGACCGAACGTGGCGAGCACGGCACGTTCGTTCGGCCCTATCGTGTAGAAGCCGAGCAAGCCGTAGCGAGTGAAGAACCACAGAATGAACCCGAGCGGAAACGCGATCAGCACCTCAGCCATGGCGGCGAGCCTACAACAAACTCGAGCTCATTCGATCGGACGCAGCATCACCACCGAATAGCCGATGGCCGGCCGCCGGCCGCGGTTCAGGTAGGAATGGCGTTGATCGCCGCGAAACACCACCACGTCGCCCTCCTGCAGCTGAAACGCTTCCCCCGATGCCACCAGCTCCAGCTCGCCCGCCTCGCAGGTCAGGTACTCGCGGGTGCCTGCGGTGTGGGGTACCCCGACCATGCGCCCGCCCACCGGCAGCTCGAGCCGCTCGATCTGCATACCGGGCACCTTGTCGGGAAGCAGCGAGCTGACCTGAACGTTACCGCGCAGGCGGGTCGGCAGCGTCCCCTTCCGATACAATTTGGCCGACGAGCGCGGCTCGGCCACGATCTCTTCGAGCGAGACCTGGAACGCCATCGCCACCGCATGCAGCACGCTGAGCGTCGGGTTGGCGTCGCCAGACTCGAGGTTGGCCCAGGTGGCGCGCGGCAGGCCCGAGAGCTTGGCCATTTGCTGCTGGGTAAGTCCGCGCCCCTGCCTGAGCTGGCGAATGTTGCGTCCCAGCCGGCTGGATAGCTCCTCGCTCATGATTTGGCATTCTGCCAATGAACTGGCAAGCCTGCCAATGGTCTGGCAGGGCGGGCCCATGCTTCACAACAGGAGCTAGCCATGGACCTATCAGGAAAAGCCGCATTGGTGACGGGCGCGAGCCGGGGCTTGGGACGAGCCCTGGCCGAGCAGCTGGCGGACGCCGGAGCGCGAGTGGTGCTGGTAGCGCGCTCGCGCCCAGAGCTGACGCAGGTAGCGGAAGCCATCGCGGCGCGCGGCGGAAGCGCGCACGCGCTGAGCTTCGACGTGGGCCGAAAAGACGACGTGTACCCGTTGGTGGGCGCAGCGGCTGCGCTCGTCGGCCCCATCGATCTGCTCATTCACAACGCCAGCAGCCTGGGCCCCACGCCGCTGCGGCTGCTGCTGGACACCGAGTGCGAGGATCTGTCGCGAGTGCTCGAGACCAACCTGCTCGGTCCATTTCGGCTGAGCAAGGCGATCGCCGGCTCGATGGTGCTGCGCCGCACCGGCACCATCGTCCACATCAGCTCGGATGCCAGCGCGAGCGCCTATCCACGCTGGGGCGCGTACTCGGTTTCGAAGGCCGCGCTCGATCACCTGTCGCGGCTCTGGGCAGCCGAGCTCACCGAGCACGGCGTACGGGTGCTCAGCGTCGATCCAGGGGACATGGACACCGCGCTGCATCGGCAGGCAGTACCGGAGGCCGATCCGGCGGCGCTCGGGCGCCCCGAGCGGGTGGCCGCCGCGATCGTGAAGCTACTGCGGGATGA
>DATDEV010000066.1:0-3475 GCA_036522995.1 Polyangiaceae bacterium | reverse complement strand
TGACTCACCGCGCCAGCGTCGCCAGCGCGGTAGACGGCTGACCCACCGCGCCAGCGTCGCCAGCGCGGCAAAACGGCTGACCCACCGCGCCAGCGTCGCCAGCGCGGTAGACGGATGACCCACCGCGCCAGCGTCGCCAGCGCGGCAGTCGCATGAGCCCCCGCGCGGAGCGATCCACCGCGCCAGGCGGTGGGGCACGCGAGCGGATTGAGCGGAGCGAGCCGCCGCGCCAGCGAGTTGGGCGGATCGATCCACCGCGCCGGCCGTGAGCTGTGACAGCCGGCAAGCGCGGTGCGTCGCATCGCGTTGCGTCAAGCGTCGCACTGCGCAGCGCCGCGTCGCACAGCACGGCGCCGCGTCGCACAGCACGGCGCCGCGCCGCGCCGCGTCGGACAGTACTGCGCCGCGCCGCTGCACCGAAACAGCGCGCCGGCGCTCGCGTTGCCGAGCAGCGGCAGGCGCAGTTCCTGCGCGAGATGGGCGGAGCATGCGCAGATCGTGCGTCGATGGTGCGCTGCTGGACGGAGCGCGGCGGCGTTGCGAGCTCCAGAGAGTTGCCGGAAAAGAGCGGTAACTGCGCTTACGGGGTCACGCCGAAACCGAAGCGCGGCGTTGACGCCGGGGCGCGCTGAAGTGGCGTGAATATTGCTCGTCAAATCAGCGGAGGCCTCGATGCAAACTCAACCCACCACAGTTTTCCAGGCGATGAGTCTACCCGTCGTGACCATCGGGCCAGGTGCTCGCGCTCATGACGTGCTGGAGCTTGCGAGCTCGAATGGTGTGCATCATTTCCCGATCGTCGAGCAGGGCAAGCTGGCTGGCATTGTCTGCACCTGCGACTTGCAAGAGCTCGGTTCGGAGGCGAAGGTCATGCAGGTGGCTTGGCGACATGTCGTCACGTTGCCACCGGCCGCCCCGCTCAGCGCTGCTGCCAGGCTCATGACGATGCAGGGCGTTGGCTCGGTCGTCGTGGTCGACGAGGGAGAGGTGCAGGGCATCCTCACCCGCGAGGATCTGATTCGCGCCGATCCCGAGCTGGATCAATTGCTCTGGGAGGCGCGCTGCGCGGCTTGCGGGTCGCGGAGCCATCTGCGCCCGGGGCCCACTGGCGAGTGCATCTGTCAGGAGTGCCGCAGCCGGGCTAGCGACGGCAATTGGTTGGAAGTGGGTGGCGGAGGCTGAGGCGCACGCCGACCCGAGGGTGGCCTTCACTTGAGCGCGCGCATCAGGCTCGAGGTAGCGCGTTCCATCAAGGGCAGCTCGTGCGTGGGAACTTCGCAGGGGACGAGGTCGAAATGGCAAAGCGTGCCGAACGGCTCGCCCTGCTCGTCGCGCACCAAGACGCCACAGTAGGAGATCACGCTGTCGCGAGCGGCATGTGCTCGCAGTCGATCGTCGCGGCGGGTATCGGCGGTCGTGAAGGAACGCGCGAATTCCCCCACCACCGAGCAATAGGTTTCCACGAGCGGCGCGTCGGCGCCCTGGCGGACGGCGGCGTCCTCGGCATCGAAAAGGTGCAAGCTGCGCAGGGTTTGCCCGTCGAAGCGATAGATGCCCGTGAAGCGATGCGGCGTGCGATCGTTCAAGAAGCGCAGCGCCGCATGAATGCCGTCGCGCTCGAGCAGGCGCTCGAGCTTGACCAGGTTGTCGGCGCGCACGAGCGGGGGCGATGGCGACGAAGGTCTGCCGACAGCGGTGTTGGTCAGCGAGGCGACCAGCCGCAGCAGGTCAGCCGGCTCGACCGGCTTGGCGACGTGTGCGTCGAAGCCGGCGGCCAGGGCCAGGCGTCGATCTTCCTCACGCGCATAGGCCGTGAGCGCGACCGCCGGCAAGCCGGCTCCGAGCGCTCCCAGTTGAGTGCGGACGCGTCGCATCAGCTCGTAGCCGTCTACGTCCGGCATACCTACGTCGCTCACGATGATGCTCGGGGGCACGCGCGCCAGCACGTCCAGGGCTTCGGCTGCGCTGCCCGCCGTGCTCACCTCGGCACCGGCCCCGCGCAGCACGGTGGCTACCAGATCGCGCGCGTCCGCCTCGTCGTCCACCACCAGCAGGCTGACGCCGTGGAGCCGCACGGCCGGCAGCGGTGGCCCGACTTCCGGCACGGGCGACAGCCGCGCCACGGCTACTTCCGCCGAGAAAACGGCCTGCACCGGGAAGCTAGCGGTGAAGGTCGCGCCGAGCCCCGTGCCGTCGCTGTGCGCCCGCACCGTTCCGCCGTGTGCCTCCACCAAATGCCTGACCAGCGCGAGGCCCAGCCCCAGGCCGCCGAAACGTCGCGAGGTCGAGCCCTCTGCCTGTCGAAAACGCTCGAACACGTGGGGCAAGAAGCTCGGCTCGATGCCCTGGCCGTCGTCGCGCACCTCGAGCTCGATGTCCGTGCCGGAGCGTCTGAGACGCACCCAAACGCTGCCGCCCTTCGGGGTGAACTTGATGGCGTTGTTGGCCAAATTCCAGACGATTTGCTGCAGGCGCTCCGGGTCGCCGGTCACGCGCGCCGCGGCCGCGTCGACCTCCACCGTGAGCGCAATGCCCTTGGCGTCGGCCGCAGGGCGCACTGCTTCGAGCGCGGCGTGGACCAGCTGCGTGAAGTCCAGCTGGCGAATCTCGAGCAGCAACTTCCCGGTCAGCACTCGCGAGCCATCCAGGATGTCCTCGATCAAACGCACCTGCGCCCTGGCGTTGCGTTCGATGATTTCGATGCCACGCGCGTACGCGCTGGCATCCAGCTGCCCGGCACGCAGCAAGCGCGCCCAGCCCAGGATGGCGTTGAGCGGAGTGCGAAGCTCGTGCGACGCGGTCGTCAGAAACTCGTCCTTGGCGCGACTCGCAGTCTGTAGCTGCTCGGCGAGAGCCCTGTCACGTTTGAGCGCCTGCACGCTGGCGGTCGTCTCCGTGCAAACGACCAGCACCCCGGCGACGCTGCCGGCGTCGTCGAACGCAGGCGAGTAGCCATAGGTCCAGTAGACGTCTTCGAGCTGCCCATTGCGCCAGATCGGCACCAGCGCGTCCTCGTACCAGCACGCCTGCTGGCGTAGCAGCACGTCCTCGATCTGTGGCCCGATGATGGGCCAGATCTCGGGCCAACACTCGCGGCCAGGCTGGCCCAGCGCGCGCGGGTGCTTGCCCACGCCGAAGCTCGGCACGTAAGCGTCGTTGTAGATCTGGATCAGCTCCGGACCCCACCACAGGAACATCGGTTGGCGCGAGCTCAGCAGCGTCGACACCACGGTGCGGAGGCTGATGGGCCACGCCTCGATCGGCCCGAGCGGCGTGCTTGCCCAATCGAAGCTTCGCACCAGCTCGTGCATGACGCCGCCGCCTGCCAGCGCTTGTTTGCCGGGCGCTTTCGGGCTGTCCGTGGGCTCGTCCACCGAATCGTACGCCGGGTAGCTCACGTCTCGCTTCTACCACGGTGAAGATTTCAGGTCGTAGACGCCGTTGCCGCCGCCGTGATTGAGCCTGCGGGTTACCA
>DATDEV010000065.1:0-5000 GCA_036522995.1 Polyangiaceae bacterium | reverse complement strand
CCCTTGAGCTGCAGCTCCCAGTGTTCCCCGCGAGCGTTGACCAGCTCGCCCAGACTGATCGCCCGTCCGTCACCGAGCTGGCCCGCCCAATTACCGAACTGGTGCCCCCCGTAGCAGGCCGCCGCGGCGTCCATACCTGGCAGCAGCCGATTGCCCGCGAACACCTCGGCGAAGTCCTGACCCTGCACGAAGTCGGGCGGTAGCTCGAGCAGCTCGGCCACCTCCCGGGCCACGGCCAGCGTGCGCGGTTGGCTCACCGGCGTCGGCGCCACGCGCGTGAAGCAGGCACCGTGCACCTGGCGAGTGCGGTTCTCGCTGCTGGGATCCACCGGCAGGTGGCGCAGTGCCCGATTGTCGAAGCGGATCATGGGCGGCTATTAGCACGAAGGGCGGGCTTGCCCTGTATTGCGCGACTTACAACAAGCTCTTGTGGTTGATGCGTATTGCGCAATGAAGCCACTCGGTTACGCTTCGGGGCATGACCGCCATGAACGGGTTTCGAAGCCGTACCTCCACCGCCGGGCGCAACATGGCCGGGGCGCGCTCGCTGTGGCGGGCGACCGGCATGCAGGACGCCGACTTCGAGAAGCCGATCATCGCCATCGCCAACAGCTTCACCCAGTTCGTGCCGGGCCACGTGCACCTGTGGGACATGGGTCAGCGGGTGAAGAAGGTGATCGACGAGTCGGGCGGCTGGGGCGTGGAGTTCAACACCATCGCGGTCGACGACGGCATCGCCATGGGTCACGGCGGCATGCTGTATTCGCTGCCCAGCCGCGACCTGATCGCAGATTCGGTCGAGTACATGGTCAACGCACACTGCGCCGACGCGCTGGTGTGCATCTCCAACTGCGACAAGATCACGCCCGGCATGCTGATGGCCGCCATGCGCCTGAACATCCCGACCATCTTCGTGTCCGGCGGACCGATGGAGGCCGGCAAGATTGTCGGCAATTACGACCGCGACGGTAAGCCCATCATCCGCAAGCTCGATCTGATCGACTCGATGATCGCCGCCAGCGACTCCAAGGTCAGCGACGAGGAGTTACTCAAGCTCGAGCGCTCGGCCTGTCCGACTTGTGGCTCCTGCTCCGGCATGTTCACGGCCAACAGCATGAACTGCCTCAACGAGGCGCTGGGCCTGGCCTTGCCGGGCAACGGCACGCTGCTGGCCACGCACGCCCGCCGCTGGGAGCTGTTCGAGGCGGCCAGCCGCCGCATCGTCGAGATGGCGAAGCAGCACTACGTGGACGGTGACAAGAGCGTCCTGCCGCGCAGCATCGCGACCTTCGATGCGTTCGAGAACGCGATGGCGCTCGATATCGCGATGGGCGGCTCGACCAATACGGTGCTGCACATCCTGGCCATCGCGCACGAGGCGGGCGTGAATTTCACGATGGGCGACATGGATCGCATGAGCCGCAAGGTGCCGAACCTGTGCAAGGTCGCGCCCTCCAGCTCGTACCACGTCGAGGACGTGCACCGCGCCGGCGGCATCTTCACGATCTTGGGCCAGCTGGACAAGGCGGGCCTGCTGCACCGCGACGTGGGCACCGTGCACGCCAAGACGATGGGCGAGGCTGTCGACGAGCACGACATCCACCGCGCGACCGCGAGTCAGGCCGCCAAGGCGCGCGCACTGGCAGCGCCGGGCGGAGTGCCGACCAAGGTTGCCTTCTCGCAGGACAAGTACTTCGACAAGGCCGACACCGACCTCGAGCGGGGCTGCATCCGTGACGCGGCGCATGCCTTCAGCAAAGAGGGTGGCCTGGCGGTGCTGTACGGCAATTTCGCCCAGGACGGCTGTATCGTCAAAACGGCTGGCGTGGACGAATCGGTCTGGAAGTTCGAAGGCCCCGCGCGTGTCTTCCAATCGCAAGACGCGGCTTGCGATGCGATCATGGCCGATAAGATCAACGCCGGCGACGTGGTGGTGATCGTCTACGAAGGGCCGCGCGGCGGCCCCGGCATGCAAGAGATGCTCTACCCGACCTCGTTCTTGAAGGGCAAAGGGCTGGGCAAGGCTTGCGCGCTGGTGACCGACGGTCGCTTCAGCGGCGGCACCAGCGGGCTGAGCATCGGCCACGTTTCGCCGGAGGCGGCCGAGGGCGGCGCGATCGCGCTGATCGAGGAGGGCGACCTGATCAAGATCGACATCCCCGGCCGCAAGATCGACGTGGCCGTGAGCGATGCCGAGCTGTCAGCGCGCCGGCTCAGGATGGTCGACAAGGGCCAGGACGCTTTCCGTCCCAACCGCGACCGCTACGTGTCGCAAGCGCTGCACGCGTATGCGCTCATGACCACCAGCGCCGCGCGCGGTGCGGTGCGCGACGTGTCACAGCTCGAGCGCAAGCACGGCTGAGCTGCCGTGAAGCCCTACCTGCTCGGTCTGCTGCTCGGGGCTTGCGCGGCGAGCGCTTGCGGGCCGGCCGCCTTGCCCGAGTACGCCGCCCCCAAGGGCCGCGTGGTCGAGGCAAGCTCCCTCGATTCGACGGACGTGATCGGCTACCGCACGCTCACGCGAGGGGACTTTCGCGGCAGCCAGGCGCCATCGGAGTTCGCGACGGTGGCCGATCGGGTCGGCGCCGCCACCTGCGGCCAGGTCCGCACTACCAGTGACACGCTGTTTCTCATCAGCTGGCGACAGGAAACCCCCAGCAGTCCGAAGCAGCATTGGGTCGAAATCAAGAAGCTCGGCTTCATGGCGCTGATGGACCGCCGCTGCTCGTGGTGGAACCCGAAAACCGCCGCGCGCGCGCCGGACTACGTGCTCGAGCACGAGCAGATTCATTTCGCGCTCTACGAGCTCGGCGCCCGCAAGCTCAACGCCGAGGTCGAAGGCATCAAGCAAGCCATGGTGGTGCGGGGCAGCAGCCAGCAGCAGGTGCAGGCTCATGCCCAGCAAGCGCTGAACGACGCGCTCGTGAAGGCCACCGAAAAGCTCGTCGCGCGCAACCGCGAATTCGATCAGGACACGTCCCTCGGCTACCGTCCCGATCGCCAGCGCGACTGGCTGCAGCGCGTCAACGACGAGCTAGCAGCGACCCACGCCTTCGCCAGCCCCCCTCACCCCTAGCGTGCGTCCACGCGACTCCCTGATTTTGGCCTGGTTCCGCTACGGAAGTTTCTGCGAGGTAGGCTGCGGCTTGGCAGCCCCGCAGCTCAAGCGTGGGCGGCGGCTTCCGACACCGGACGCACGCTAACCGGAACTGCTTCAGCCGACTTGGCGCGGAGCAGCGGCGCGAAGATCGCGCGCTCGGTCGTGGCCAGGTAGATGCCCAGCGCGGTGACGATCAGCGGCAGCGCCAGCCCTGCGGGCGCCAGGAACAGGTGGAACGCCAGGATGTTGACCACCACGGGCGCCAGGATGGTGAGCGCCAGAGGCACGAAGCGGTTGCTCAGCAGCAGCAGGCCCACGACGACCTCGGTGCCTTTGATCAGCGGAAACATGTAACCGCTGGAAGCCAGGCCACCGATCAGTACGGCCGCAAGGCCGGACGGCGGGGGGGCCGGCAAGAAGTGGAAGAAGCCGTTGAGCCCAAACACCGTGAACACCACTCCAAGCAGCAGGCGTGCTGCGGTTTTTGCCTTGTATTGCGTGCGGGTCATGAGTCGTTACCTCCGAGTGAGCAAAGAATCTAACTGTTGCTGTGGGGATAACTAGCCGCTTGATCTCGAACTGCTCGTTGCTAGCCTGACAACAATGGACCTGAACCTCGTGACGGCTTTCGTGCGCGTGGTCGAGCAGCAGAGCTTCACCAGCGCGGCCAAAGCATTGAACCTGCCCAAGTCGTCGGTCAGCCGTCGCGTGACCGAGCTCGAAGAGGAGCTGGGCGTTCAGCTACTGCATCGTACGACACGCAAGCTCGCGCTCACCGATGCGGGCCGCGCGTACTACGAGCAGGCCGAGCGCGCCCTGACCGAGCTGCAAGCCGCGGCCGAATCTGCTTCGGGGATGGACACCGAGGCGCGCGGTATCGTGCGCGTGACTGCTCCCTTCGACATCGGAGTGATGGGTCTGGCGGAGATTCTCAGCGAATTCGCCGTGCAGTTTCCTGACATTCACGTGGACATCTCGCTGAGCTCGAAGGTAGTGAACCTGCTCGACGAAGGCTTCGATATCGGCGTCCGCGCCGGCAAGACGCGCGACCCGTCGCTGGTGGCTCGCCGCGCCGGCTACGGCTCGCTCGGCTTGTATGCTTCGCCGGACTACCTCGCGCGACGCGGGCGCCCCGCGGAGCTGGCCGACCTGGCCGAGCACGACTGCGTGCTGTTTCGCGCCCAGCACGGCAAAGCGCTGTGGCAGCTGGAAAATGCGGAGGGCGAAGTGTCGAGCGTCGAGGTGCATGGTCGCATCACGGCCGACGAAATGCTGTTCGTGAGGCAGGCTGTCGGAGCAGGTCTCGGGATCGGGCTGTTGCCGTCGCTGGTGGTCGGCGCCTGCGATCGCGCCAAGGGCGAGACGCCTGTGGAACGCTTGCTGCCCGCTTACCGCGTGGGCCGGGGCGCCGAGGTTTCGGTGGTCACGCCCAGTGGACCGAAGCGACCTCGGCGCGTGACCTTGCTGCGAGACTTCCTGGTCCAGCAGCTCGCGCAGCGCTGCGAGAAGCCCGCGACCTGAGCCTCGCGCGGCAAAAGTAGTCAGCTGCGCTGACGTTGCTGACGCTTTTGATCACCGCGCTTCGTCGAGCACGAATGCAATCTCTCAGCGAGCCTGGAGAAAGGTTCTTCAGCCTCGCGTCCATGAGCCGCTCGCGCGCCTCTGTGCCACTGTAGGAGAGTCGCGCTCTGGAAGACCTCACTTCCGATTGGCTGTTGGAATGAAAGAACTTTGGAACCTGGGCGGATCGCTGCGCTCCGGGCCCGCGCGACTCGCGCGGCTGCTCTGCAGCGTGCTGTTGTTGATCGGCTGCACCGCAAACATCGAAGGCGCTCCGGGGCAGGCCTTTGGTCCGGCGAACGGCGCCGGTGTAGCCCCCAACGCCAACAACGCGCTGCTC
>DATDEV010000064.1:0-4776 GCA_036522995.1 Polyangiaceae bacterium | reverse complement strand
GCTGTTGGCGGGCGTGCTGAGCGAACGCATCGCCGGCGAAGAGCACGGGCCGGCGCTGGCCGAGCAGGTGCTCGACTGGGTGGAGCGCGAGCTCGGCGCGGACTACGGCTGGCCCGGCAACGTGCGCGAGCTAGAGCAGTGCGTGCGCAACGTGCTGGTACGCAAGCGCTACCGGCCCGCTCGCAGGAGCACGAGCGGTACGGACGTGGACCGAGCCCTGCTCGCAAGCCGCCTGGGCGGCGAACAGCTGCTGGACCGTTACTGCGCGCTGGTCTACCGGGAGACCCAGAGCTACGTCGAGGCCGGTCGCCGACTGGGGCTGGATCGGCGGACCGTCAAGGAACGCGCCGAGCGGGCCAAGCTCTGAGCAGAGGCTCGTGGAGGTCGGGCGGCGTTTCGGGGCGCGCCATGGCATGCTTGGGGAATCGCATGGCTTCGGGTCGCTGCGTGGCGCTCGTCGGGTTCGCTCTCCTGCAATGCTGGGGCGTTCGCTCGGCTGCCGCCGCCGAAGCGCCGGCGCGGGTGTCGGTGCTGACGATGGGGCCCGGCGCGCACCCATTCACGCGCTTCGGCCACGACGCGCTGCTGCTCGAATGGCAGGGCGCGGGCGGGCAGCGCGACCTGGTCTACAACTTCGGAACGTTCGCGTTTCGGGGCGTCCAGGGCGTCTCGGATTTCATGACCGGGCGCTTCCGCTACTGGCTGAGCGTGAGCACGCTCGAGCGCACGCGCGAAACCTATGGCGAGGCCGGTCGCTCGTTGGTCGCACAGGAGCTCGAGCTCGACGCTGACCAGCGCGCGCAGCTCGCCGAGGCGTTGGCGCTCAACGCGCTGCCGGCGCGGCGCTACTACGACTACGACTACTACCGCGACAACTGCGCCACGCGCCTGCGCGACGTGCTCGACCAGACGCTCGGCGGCCAGCTGCAGCGCGGCGTGAGCGGGGCAGGACGGCTGACCTTCCGCCAGCACACGCTGCGCCTGGTGGGCAGCTCCCCGAGTCTATACTTCGGGCTGGATCTGGCGCTCGGCAGCACGACCGATCGTCCTATCAGCCGCTACGAGGAGCTGTTTCTACCTGGTGAGCTGCACGACGAGCTGGCGAGGGCCACGATCGAACGTGCTGGACAGCGGCTGCCGCTCGTGCGCGGCGAGCGTCGACTGCTGGAGAGCGCGCAGCCCGCGCTGCCAGCAGACCCGCCCGACACACGGGCTAGCTTCGCCGGTGCGGGGCTGCTGCTGGGCGCGCTGGGCGCAGTGCTCGGGCGCGGCGCAGCGCGAGCCAGGGCGCTGCGCGTGGCCTTCGGCTCTTGGAGCGCAGTCTTGGGTTTGAGCGCTGGCCTCGTGGGCTGCGTGCTCGCGGGCTTCTGGGCCCTGTCCAAGCATTGGGCGGCCTACCGCAACTACAGCCTGCTGCTGTGCCCGCCCTGGGCGCTCTGGCTCGGCGTGTGCGGCGTAGCGCTCGCCCTCGGTCGGCCACGCGCGCGCGCCAGACTCGAGGTCGCGGCGGCCGTGCTGGCCGGCTCGAGCGCTCTGGCGCTGCTTTTGAGCAGCTTCCCCGGTGCAGGCCCCGCAGGTCAGGAGCTGCCCCTGGCCTTCCTCCCCCTCTGGCTCGGCATGCTACTGGGAGCGAAGCTGAGCGCACTGTCCGGCTCGAAGGCGAAGCTCGTCGTTGCGCCGCCCTCGAGCGACCCCGCCGAAACCTAAACCAGGGCCGGCGTCGCCGGAGGCATGCTGCTCGGCGAGCGACGGCTTACCTGCGTTGCCTCGTCGGAGGGAACGCAGATTGGCACTGCGTGCATGACCGCGCTGGTGCGCGCGGCGCGCATGGTGGCGCGCACCACGTCGCGGAAGGTAGCCATCTCGATGCTGAGGCTCGTAACGCGCAAGCTCGGTCGCGTTTGGAAACTGCCGACCACGCTGTCATCGAGCAACCGGACGACGCTGTAGCAATGCGGCGAGCAGCGCTCGATGCGATAGGTGACTCCACCCACTTGAACCATTCCCCGACTGACACCGCGTGACATAGTGATCAGCATAGACCGGCTACGTATCGGGACGGTCGCAAGAAAGTGTCGGCTGAAGATTTTCCTAACAGCCCAATAATGTCGGGGTTTCTGAGCATCTTTTCGGTCTGTCTCGTGGTCGCTGGGCCCCAGCCCCAACGACGGTGTTCTGGTGATGGGTTGATGCGGGTGAGCGCAGTTACGTAACTTGACCACATGCGGTGGTGTCGTGGTCGCTGAGCCTCCAGCCCCGACGACTGTAGGTGGAACGATAGCCTGACGCTGCAGTCAGCGCTCCCGCCAGTTGCTGGATAGCGAGCGAGGGCCATACGCCGATGCTGCAACTCGGCCTCGTCGCAGCATCACCCCTGACGGTTGTACGGACGGTAGGAGGCTAGCTAGCTGCAATCGGTTCCACGCGGTTAGTGCCCTCAGGGCCAGCGACCTTGCCCTCTCGGCTCGTCCTTCCTCGACGCAGCTGGTTCGTTACGACCCAGCCAACGACTCTCGTAGCGCCCCACCTAAAAGTCCGCCTAGGCGGCGCTTGGGCGCCTGGCCCAGGCAAACCCGAGGCGGCCGCCGAGCCGACGCGGAGCCCTGACGACCCCTTCTGGTGGTATCTTGCGGCTGGGACAGCAAACCACTGATGGGGGCCCCACGCGAGACGCGCGCGGTGCGCGAGGACTTGCTCAAGTACGCCAGGGACGGCACGCCGTACTGGGTCGAGCTGCAGCTCATTGCGGTCTTCGACGAGGCCGGACAGCTCAGCCACTGGCTCAACATTCAGCGCGACATCACCGACCGCAAGCGGCTCGAAGCAGTCCGCTGAGGCCGCTCAGGGCGACAGTCGGCGTGCAGCACGATCTGCTCGCACCGAGCAGGCGGGACCCGAGCTCGCGCGCGCTCGAGCGCCGCGCCATCCAAATCGATCAGGTGCACGCGCGCGAAGCGCTCGGTCTCCAGCTGGTGCTGCTGGAGACACGTTAGGCTGCAAGCGACGAACACGTTGCCCTCGGCATAACAAAGGTCGCAGTGCCGCTTGGGAAGGGCCTGGCAGCCGCAGGTTCGTGAGGGCTCGGGGGACAGAGGCAATAGCGCAGGCTCGGAGGAACGTTCAGGCCGATGGTACCTCGCGGCTCTGGCTCAGCGCGATGGGCAGGATCGCCGAGCGCGCTTGCTCGCTCAGCTGGCCCTGCACGGCGCCGCCGTCACGGCGGGAGAGCACGACCCGCTCCACCAAGCCGCCATGCACACCAGGCCGCACCTGGTACGAGGCGACCACCACTCCCAGCGCGAACAGCGCGCGGTGGAGCGAAACGATCAACGGAGAGCGCCCGGTTTGACCGATTTCTACGGCGGTCAGCTCGGACCCTTCCTGCTCGAAATGTACCTTCACTTCGCGACTTTTCACGGCGACTCCAGGGACATGTGTACGCCCGCTCGGCTTGTCAACGGAGCGCCCGCGACTTTTATGCCCAAGCAGCGCGCAGCCTGGGGTAAACGAGCCGCATGGGCGCGCAGTGGAAGCAGAAAGGCCGCGAGCAAGGCGCCGACGCCAAAGGTCGGCTGTTCACCAAATTGGCCAGGGAAATCATGGTCGCAGCCAAGAGCGGCGGGCCGGATCCCACGACGAATTCACGCCTGCGACTCGCCGTCGAGCAAGCCAAGCGAGGCTCGATGCCCAAGGACACGCTGGAGCGTGCGATCAAGAAGGGCGCAGGTCTTTTGGACGATCAAGCAGCCTTCGAAACCGTCGTCTATGAAGGCTTCGCGCCGCACCAGGTGCCCGTTATCGTGGAGTGCTTGACGGACAACAAGAACCGCACCGCGCCCAACATTCGTCTGCTGTTCAAGAAGGGTCAGCTCGGCGCCAGCGGCTCGGTGAGCTGGGACTTCAACCGTCGGGGTGCTGTCGAAGCCAGCCCGCCTGCGGCCGGCGAGGATCCGGAAGAAGCAGCCATCGAAGCCGGCGCCCAAGAGGTAGAATCAGGCGACGATGGGCAGCAGCGCTTCATCACCGAACCGACCGACCTGGACACCGTGTCGAAAGCGCTCAGCGCGCGAGGCTGGAGCGTGACGGCGGCGAACCTGGTCTGGATCCCGAAGAATCCGGTCAAGCTCGAGGGCGAGGCGCGCACCGAGGTCGAGGCGTTCCTGTCCGCGCTCGACGAGGATGACGACGTGCAACGGCTCTACGTCGGCCTGGCCTGAAGGCACTGCCCATGCGCATCGTTGGCACCTTTGCATTCGTCGACATGGCCGGCTTCACGGCCATCACCGAGGCGCAAGGCGACGAGGATGCAGCGGATCTGGCCACGATGTTCGCCGAAATCACGCGCTCGGCGCTCGAGCCCGGCGACCGTTTGGTCAAGACGATTGGCGACGCCGTGCTGGTCACCTCGCCTGGCGCCGCCGCGGGACTATCGCTCATCGAACGGCTGTGGACGGCCGCAGCCGCGGAGCCACGCCTACCGACGCTGCGAGCCGGGCTTCACCACGGTGAAGCCATCGAGCGCGAGGGTGACGTCTTCGGCGCAGCGGTGAACCTGGCAGCGCGCGTGGCCGCCGAAGCCCACGCCGCCGAGGTGCTGGGGACGCTGCCCATCGCCGACGCCGCGCGCGAGCTAGGTATCCCGGTGGTCGAGATCGGCGAAGTGGCGCTGAAGAACGTGCGGCGCACCACGTGCCTGTACTCGATGGCGCTGATGCTCGGCGCCAGCGACACGCCCATCGATCCGGTGTGCCGGACCCATATCGATCGGCGCACCGC
>DATDEV010000063.1:0-2375 GCA_036522995.1 Polyangiaceae bacterium | reverse complement strand
GGCCGCTCCGGGCTCTAGCGCCGGCAAGAGCTCGGTCGGGGCGGCGGCCAGCACCTGAACATCGACGCTAGGGTTCGACGCGGGCGTGACCGCGCGCCGGTTGTCCTGGGCTTCACAGCAGCCTGGACGCTCGAGCTTGGGCGGCTCGGGCTGGCGCTGCGGCTCCGCCTGCGGGGAGGCGTGCTTGGCGTGGCAGCAGCAGCGCCCTGCGCTCACCTTCCCGCTCATCGCGCACGCGTACAGGATGCGCCCAAACGCGCTCCCGGGCGCAAATAGCGCCAGCGCGAGCAGGAGCACGACGCAGCGACGAAGGGCGGGGAAGGTCAGGAAACCTCGGGGATTTAACGAGCTGAGGCGAGCATAACACCAAGTGTGGCGTTCGACACCCCAGCGGAAACGCCCGCAAACATCGCTCTTGGCGGCGGTGACTTATAGAGGAAACGCGCTCATCACATGGCTTGGAACGTCATGGACGCGCCCGCCGCGATGCGGAACACTTTTGGCTGCAGCGTCGAAATGCCCTCGGGAGCATTGGGCATGAGCAGGCGATCCCAGGTGAACGAAGCCGTCATGTCGACCAGTCGCTTGCCGACCAGCCAGGAGTAACCGGCCCCGAAACCGAGCGGTATGGCAAATCGGTGCGCGCTGCTCAAGTCGTCGGAGGCGACGCCGGTGTCTGCGGTCAAGAACACGGTCGGGAGCAGATTGATGGTGGCGCGCAGCGGAGCATTGAAGCTGGCGGCCGGGCTCTGGGGATTGGTCAAGGCGCCCAGCTCCATGGCGCCGAAAACGCCGGCCTTGAAGGCGAGCCAGCGGCCGCGCGTGCCGAGCAGTGCTCCGGGAGCGATGGACCAGCCGCCCTCGCCGCCGGGGGTCGTGAACGAAAATCGCATTGCCAGATCCAGGTCGTCGAAGCGGAACTGCTGCGTCAGGAACACCAGTACGGGGTCGAACTTGAATTCAGGCGCCAGCTCGAACGGTAGAAAGAGCGCGCCGGCCTCGAGATCATCGAACAGCCCGAACAGTACCCCCAGGCGGGTATGCCACTGGTCGGCCAAGAGGGTACTCGATGAGTCGGTTTGCACACGCTGATGCAAGTAGCTCGTCCCGGCGTCGAGCACCGCCGGCGACGGAAAGCGTTGACCCAGCGTGGAAGTACTGAGCGGCCCATACATCACCGACACGACGTTGCGGGGCAACGTCAAGTGGCGCCGAGCGGCCACGCCCTCGAGGCCACGGAAGCGGCTCGGGACAGGCGGAGGCTGATTCTGGGCCGCCACGAGCGCTGGATCCAACACCCACGCCTGCGAGCTCGCCGACACGGCTTGGATGACCTCCGTTCGCTCGGCGGGCAGCACCGCTGCCTCGTAGTCGCGGCGCAAGGCCGCGAGCTTGACGCGCATCTGGGCGCGTTGGGCCGCGATGCGGGCTGCGCAAGCGTCGTAGTCGGCGCGCGTAGCCTGATACTTGCGATCGGCCGCCTCCACACACTTGCCAAACGCCTGAAGCTCGAAGCGGTGGTGGGCGAAAGTCTGCTCGAAGGCCGTCACCGCCAGCAGTGCGCGCGAGCGCCGGTCCTCGGCTGGCACGTGCTGCGTGATGGCCTGCCGCAGGCCGGCGAGCAGAGCGAGGATGGCGCGGGAGTCATCGCCCTCTCCGCTGAGCATCATGATCGCCGTGGCCAGAGCTACCCAGAACATTCGTCTTCCCTCGCGCTGACGGGCTGCCTAGCGCACCTTGTTCAGTTTTTCGAACTCCTGCTGGGTCAGCAGGCTGCGGGCCTCGAGCATCAAGGCCGTGTAGCGCTCGAACACTGCCTTGCTCTCCTGGAGTGGAGGCGCGAGCACGAGCTCCAGGGTTTCGCCACTGGCGGGCGCTGTCTGCGCGTCTGCGCTGGTCCGCTTCTGCCAATCGGCGCGCGCCTTGGTCAGGGCTCGGGCTCGCAGCAGGTCGAACTCGTGGCCGAGGTCCACCAGCTGCAGGTAGACCTTGCGCACGCGCTGGGCGCGTTCGGCATCATTCACGACGAGCTCGATCAGCTCGAGCTTGGCGGACGCGCGCGCCGTCATCTCTTGCACTGGGTGACGCGGGGGCCCCTTCGAGCCACCACAGCCGGTGAGGACCAGCGCTGCGAGCAGCACCACGGCTCGCTGCGCCCCCACGAACGTTCGCGCCGACGCCCGCGCCAGCGGGGCGTCAGCAGTCATGGGGTGGCCTGCGGAGTCTTCGCCGCGGGGCCGCCGAAGCGGTAGTTGAGACCCACGATGAGCTGGGTTCGCTCGATGAAGCCGACCTCGGCTCGGATGCGCCAGGCGTCAGTGAGTCCTAGCTCGGTGCCGATCAGCATGTTCCAGGTTTGGGCGATCTTCTTGTCG
>DATDEV010000062.1:0-2822 GCA_036522995.1 Polyangiaceae bacterium | reverse complement strand
CGTGCGAGGACGAGCAGGGGCGCCAATTCGGTACGGCGCTCGCGTCGCGTTGAAGCGAGGCCGTTGCGTCGCGAGACGGCGCAACGCGATCTCCGTAACAGCACGGCGCCCATTCACGCTCGCACGACTCCCGATCTCCCGATCTCCCTGTGAAATCAGGTTCTCGCGTGCCTGCTACCAGTCGGAAGCAGCCCGGGACGCTAGGGCGACCAGGGTTACCTGGGGCGCTACGGAAGCTTCTGCGAGGAGGGCTGCGAGGTGGCAGCCCTTGGGCCTACACGTCGAGCAGGCGCATCTGCCGCTGACGCGGGTGAGGCACGAACTGGATGGGGTATTCGCCGGTCCAGCAGGCGACGCAGAAGGAGTCTTTGTGGAGCGGCTGCTCGGATTGCATCATCGGCAGGCGCGAGCGGCCAGCGCCGGCGGTCGGGGTCCTGGCGCTGACCACGGACTCGATCATGGCTTCGAGGGGCAGGTAGGCCAGCGTATCGCTGGTGATGTACTGGTTGATCTCCTCCACCGAATGGCTGGAGGCGATCAGCTCACCGCGCGTGGGCGTGTCGATGCCGTAGTAGCAGGGCCACTTGGTGGGCGGGCTCGAGATGCGCATGTGCACTTCTTTGGCGCCGGCATCGCGCAGCATCTTCACGATCTTGCGGCTGGTGGTGCCGCGCACGATGCTGTCGTCCACCACCACCACGCGCTTACCCTCGAGGGCGGCGCCCACCGGGTTGAGCTTCAAGCGCACGCCGAAGTGGCGAATGCTCTGCTGCGGCTCGATGAACGTGCGGCCCACGTAGTGCGAGCGCACCAGCCCGAGCTCGAACGGAATCTTCGACTCTTCGGCGTAGCCGATGGTCGCCGGCACGCCCGAATCGGGCACAGGGATGACCACGTCGGCGTCGATGCCGTGCAGCTTGGCCAGCGCCCGGCCGAGGTTCTTGCGAGCGCCGTAGACGCTGATGCCGTCGAGGATCGAATCGGGACGCGAGAAGTACACGTACTCGAAGATACAGCTGCGACGCGGCACGTCGCCGAACGGCCTGAGGCTGCGCATGCCGGACTTGTCGATGACCAGCATCTCGCCCGGCTCGATGTCGCGCACGTACTTGGCGTCGATCAGATCGAAGCTCGACGGCTCGCTGGCGACCACGTAGGCGCCGCTGTCTGGCATCGTACCCAGGCAGAGCGGCCGAATCCCCATCGGATCGCGCGCCGCGATCAGCGACTCGGGCGTCAGGCAGACCAGTGAGTAGGCGCCCTGGACTTGATGCAACGCGTCGGCGATGCGGTCCTCGGGTGCGCGCTGCTGGCTGAGCGCGACCAGGTGCACGATGGTCTCGGTGTCGCTGCTGGTCTGAAAAATCGACCCGCGCTCTTCGAGCTTTTCGCGGACGCCTTCGGCGTTGGTCAGGTTGCCGTTGTGGGCCACCGCGACCGAGCTGCGGGCGTAGTCGACCGCGATCGGCTGGGCATTTTTCAGGTAGGAGCCGCCCGCCGTCGAGTAACGGACGTGGCCGATGGCGTTGTCGCCCTTCAGGCGCGCCAGGTGATCTGGGGGGAAGACGTCGATGACGTGGCCCATGCCCCGGTCAGAATAGAGCTGGCTGCCGTCACTGGTGACGATGCCGGCGCTCTCCTGGCCGCGGTGCTGCAAGGCATGAAGCCCCAGGTAAGTGAGGTTTGCAGCTTCCGGGTGACCGTAGATTCCGAAGACGCCACACATGGGGGTTAGCGGTGCCTCTCGTGGTGACGGTGCGGGGTAGCCGTCGCGCGCAGCGGTGCCACGGAACGGGGTGAGACGCCAGTCATGCCTATGCCGGCCAATAGGCCGAGCCTCCCGCACGAAGAGCATGGCGAAGACGGAGGTGGGACATCGGTACCGGGCCTAACAGATAACCATCGCGAAGTGAGGCGTCGAGGCTGCACGGCGTTTTGGTGCAGGCGTTTTACTGAGTATTCTCCGCCCCTCGATGCGAGCGCTCGAAGAGCTTCTGAACTCCTGGCGGTCGAACCCCGACGCCGACGCGACCATAGCCGTCTGTTCCTTCCTGGGGGGCTCCAAGCAGGACGAGCTCATTCGCGAGGTGGGTGCCAGCGCCGAGACGTGGCACTCCGGCGATCCGGCGGTGATGCTGGCAGTGGGGCGCATGTACCTCGACGCCAACATGCTGCAGGAGGCGCAGACCAGCCTGGTCGCGGCAGGCAAGGCCGACGCGCGAGATCCGCGAGCCTTTCGCTTCCTGGGGGAGGTGCTGTTGCGGCGCGGCGACGCGCTGCGAGCCGACAAGGTGCTGACCCGCGCGCTGCAGCTGGGGGCGAGCAGTGACGACGTCGAGCTGTGGCACGAGCGGGCGGTGCTGTACTCGGCGCTGCAAAAGCGCGTGGGCGCCGAGGCCGTGGCGGCCGAAGTGGCGCGCAGCATGCCGCGACAGGCTTCGGTACCGCCGCCCTCCGGCAGCGATCCCCTGCCGGCCTTCAACCTCGACGAAACCACCAGCCGCAGGATGGAAGCGAGCAAGCCGGCCGTGGCCGTGAGCCGCAAACCGACCCTGCTGGGGCTGGCGGAGTCGTCGCCGCTGCCGCGTTTCGACTCGGCAGATCCCTTGAGCCAGAGCGCCGATCCGATCCGGCTGTCGGATGCAGATCTGGAAGCGGAGACGTCCAATCCGAGCAAGGTCTTGCTGGGCGCGCCGCGCGGCGGACTGCCCGCGCCCGTGGCGGCTCGGCCGCCACTGCAAGATGCACCGGCACCGCTGGCCAACTCGTTCCTCAGCAGAGCGAGCAGCGGGGTGGCAGCGGCCAAGACTGCGGCCACTGCG
>DATDEV010000061.1:0-7142 GCA_036522995.1 Polyangiaceae bacterium | reverse complement strand
CTCGAGCGCGTAATAGTTTTCGGGCACTGCCTGCGCCTCACCCAACAGCCAGGTCATGACTCCCATATTCTCGTTCGCCGCCACCGCGGTGAGCTTGATGGGGATCATGGGTTTGTCCGCGCTGTAGGTCAGCACGATCGGCCGAATCGAGCCCGCGTCAGCGCCCTTCTTGAGGCGCAGCGCCAGCAAGTACAGCCCGTCGTCCAAGTAGGGGCCGAGCAGGCCCGGCGCGCCCTGCGGCACGTCGTAACCGTTTTCGCCGAGCCACGTCACGGCGGCGTCTGCCGGATCTTCCAAGGCCGGGTCGAGCGAAATCACCGTCCATTCGAAGGAGCCCACTAGACCGCTGGCCTCCACCGTGACGCCGCCCTTGCCGCCTGGGGCCCCGCTATCCAAAGAAGCGTTCGGCGTCGCAGAGCGCCCGGACGGAGGCTGATCGCCATCCGGCTCGTCGCACTCGCCCTCGACCCGAGTCGTCAGGTTGTATTGCGGGTTGGTGGCCTGCTGCAGCCGCTGGAACGCGACATTCGAAGCCACCGCGATCTGGTCACCCATCGGCACCGACGAGATCGGCAGCAGCCACGAAAAGCTCTCGGAGGGGCCCTGGTATTGGATCTCGATCACGGCCGTGACCGTGCCGTCGTCGTTCTGAGCGAAAACGATGCGCTCGGCCGCTTGGTTGACCGGGTTGGTTGCGGAGCAGAAGAAGCCGCCGCAGGCCGACGCGGGCGAGCCCGAGAGCAGCGCGCCGAGCGACAGGCCAGCCCCCACCAGCCAGCGCGCCAGGGGTACGGGGCGTGCTCGGCGGAGAGAGCTCGCTCGGAAGGAACTCGCCTTGGATCCGGACATGGTTTTCATGGTGACGGCCCTCGTTGGCACAGCTAGGCACAGCTTTCGGCTGTTTTCAGCCCTCAGCCGCAATGTAGCAAACCCAGTGCCAGGCGGCTGGGCGCGTTCGAATGCCCGCGTTCGAGGCGCGCGACGGAGCTTCTGGCGCGCTCCGAACAGTCTTCGGCACGGAATCTGCTGTAAGAGCCGACAGTGCCCAGCTTCGTCTTCGCTTTGGCCCTCGCTCTGGCAGGTTGCTCGGGCGCTCCCGGCGGCGACGGCGGCGCGTCGGGCCAAGGTGGCGAAGCCGGCGGCCCGCCGCAGCCGGAAGTGAGCGTCGAGCTGGGCGTGCCAGGAGGTGACGACGGTCTGGACGTCGTGCCGCTCGCTGAAGGCGCGGAGCTACGCCTGCAAACCTTCGGACAAGGCGGAACGCACGTGCTGGTCGCGGTGCGCTGCACGGGCTGCGCTAGCCGCGCCTTCGTCTCGGCCACGCTGCTCAACCTGAGCACGGGCGTCGAGGTGCAGGAGCCGCCCCCCGTCCGACCGCAGCTACTTTTCTGTGACGACGGCCGCTGCGACCTCGTCCCCTACTTGGTGCATGCCAGCGGCCTGACCGCCAGCAACGAAGAGAAGGACGGACTTGGCGTACGGCTCACGGCGCGGGTGCGAAGCGAGGCGGGGCAAATAGCCGAATGCTCGCGGGAAGCGGTGCTCAGCACCGCGGATCTCTGAGGAGGGACAACGATGACTGAAGCAATCGACAAATGGGCGGTCGTCTTGGGATGCTGGTTGGTGGTGGCTTGCGGCTCCGAGCCGCGCGAGCCCGCAGCGGAGCCGCTGCCCGAGGCCTGGAGCTGGGTCGCGCATAGCCCGAAAGCCGCGCTGCTCGGGGTGCACGGCACTTCGGACAGCGACGTCTGGCTCACCGGAGCAGACGATGGGCAAGGTCCGCTGCTCCTGCACTGGGATGGCAGCGACTGGCGACGGCAAGAAACCAGCGTTCGCGGAGACCTGTGGTGGGCCCACGCGACCCAGCAAGGCCCGGTGTTCTTCGGTGGCGAGGGTGCGCTCGTGCTGCGCTACGACGACGGAGAGCTCGAGCGCCTGGTCACGCCGGGCTTGGGCAAACATACCGTATTCGGCATTTCCGCGGTTAGCCCCGAGGACGTGTACCTGGTCGGTGCGGCTGCCGGTCGCAACGGCTTCATCTGGCACTACGACGGAGAGAGCATGAGCGCCCTCGAGCTGCCTGCCGACATTCCGCTCGACGAGCACCAAGACGCGCCGGGACTGTTCAAGGTATGGGCGCGCTCGGCCCGCGAAGTGTGGGCAGTGGGCGCGCACGGCGTGGTGCTGCGCGGCAACGCCGAGGACGGCTTCGAGCTCGTGCAGTCCGGCGGCGAAGAAATTCTCTTTACAGTGAGCGGCAGCGGCGAGCAGGTTGCCATCGTCGGCGGCACGGGCAGCGGGCAGCTGTTCGAGGGCAGCGCTGAGCGCGGCCTGTCGCAGCGCACGCCCACCGATGCACCGCTCCTGCAGGGCGTGAGCGTGACGGCCAGCGGCTACGTTTGGGCCGTGGGCGCGGGCGGCAGCATTTACCGCGGCAAAGCCGGCGCCTACGCACCGGTCGATCCAGGGCTGCCCTTCGCCGCCGCCGAGTCCTTGCACGCTGTCTGGGCGGATCCTCAAGGCGGAGTTTGGGCCGTCGGGGGAGACGTGCTGACGCCCGAGCTCGACCAGGGCTTGGCGCTGCACGGCGGGCGCGACGTCCCCGAGATCACCGTGGAGCCGCCGCCCGCGCCCGAGGCGGAGTGCCCGGAAAATGCCATCGACCCGGCGCCGAACGGCTCGATCGCCCGGCGCTGGAACGAGCAGATGCTCGGCGCCATCCGGCGCGACACGCCGCGACCGGGTGTGCACGCTCGCAATCTGCTGCACACGTCCATCGCGATGTGGGACGCCTGGAGCGCCTACGACGCGACGGCCGACGGCCACACCGTGCACGAGAAAGCGGAGCTGGACGCCGACCCCGACGCCGCGCAGGCAGCGCGTGAAGAAGCCATCTCGGTTGCCGCCTATCGAGTCCTCAGCCACCGCTACTCCAAGGCGATCGGCGGCGCGACGTCTCAGGCCTGCTTCGATGCCTTCATGGCCAAGCTCGGCTACGATCCTCAGGATACGAGCCAAAACGGGGCCACGGCGCACGCGCTCGGTAACCGCATCGGCGAAGCGGTGATCGCGGCCTACGCCGACGACGGCTCGAACGAAGCAGGCGACTACGCTGACCCCGAGCACTTCCTGCCCGACAGCACCAATCTGGCGGTCGACAAGCCCGGCACCAGCGCCGATGATCCGCTGCTGTGGCAGCGGCTGGTCCTGGCCAAGGCCGAGACTCAAAATGGCATCGCCGGCGACGCGGGAGCGCAGGGCTACATCGGCGCGCAGTGGGGCCAGGTCTCGCCGTTTGCGCTGACGCGACCGGGCGAGGGAGAGCCGTACCTCGATATCGGAACACCACCCACCGAGCTCGACGACCTGGTCGAGCAAAGCGTGGAGCTGATCCGCAAGTCCGCCGAGCTCGACGTGAACGACGACGCGATGATCGACATCTCGCCCGCCTCGGTCGGCAACAACCCGCTCGGCACTAACGACGGGCAGGGCTACGCCGAGAACCCGGTCAGCCACGAGCCGTATGCCCCGCAGCTGGTGCGGCGCAGTGATTTCGGGCGCGTGCTGGCCGAATTTTGGGCGGACGGGCCGAGCTCCGAGACGCCACCGGGGCACTGGAACACCATCGCCAATCACGTGGCCGACGATCCGGCGCTCGAGCGCCGCTTGTACGGCGCGGGCGACGAGCTGGATCCCTTGGCCTGGGACGTGCACGTCTACCTGGCCTTGAACGCCGCCGTGCACGACGCGGCGATCGCAGCCTGGGAGCTGAAGCGCAAGTACCTCACCGCGCGGCCCATCACGCTCATCCGCTACATGGGCGGCAAGGGCCAACGCAGCGATCCCGAAGGCCCCGCCTACGCGGCCGACGGCCTGCCGCTGGTCGACGACTTGATCGAGGTGGTCACCGAAGAGAGCTCGGCTCCCGGAGAGCGCCACGCTCACCTGCGTCGCTACGTCGGACAGGTTGCCGTGCGCTCCTGGCTCGGCGAGCCGGGCGACCGCAAAAAGCAAGTCGGTGGTTGCGGCTGGGTGCTGGCGGTCGAGTGGATGCCCTATCAGCGGCGCACCTTCGTGACGCCCGCGTTCCCCGGCTATGTGTCGGGCCACAGCACCTTCAGCCGAGCTGCCGCGACCGTGCTGACCGAGCTCACCGGCTCCGCCGCGTTCCCGGGCGGGCTCGGCAGCTTCAGCTGCGACACTGGTTACCTGTTCTTCGAGCAGGGGCCTTCGGCGCCCGTCACCCTGCAATGGGCCACTTATTTCGACGCGGCCGACCAAGCCGGCCAGTCCCGGGTGTGGGGCGGCATCCATGTCACCTCCGACGATCTCGACGGCCGCCGCATCGGTGCCGTGGTGGGAGAGTCCGCCCTGCAGCTGGCTCAGACCTACTTCGACGGCAGCGCCGTCGCCGATTGACCGCGACGCCTTGACAGCTCGAGACATTGTACTATCTTGTATTAGTACAATGTCTCCGGGCGGTCCGCATGCTTGAGATCAACACCCGCTCGTCGGTGCCGATTTACGAGCAAATCGTGGCTCAGCTGCGCGAGGCGGTGACCAGCGGCGCCCTCGAGCCGGGGACCTCACTGCCCACCATCCGGCAGCTCGCGCGCGACCTCGGGCTGAATCCGGCCACGGTGGCCAAGGCCTACCAGCTGCTCGAGAAGGACGGCGTGCTCGAGGCCTCCGGACGACGCGGGACCTTCGTGCGCGGGGACGCGCGGCCCCGGCTCGACGAGACCCTACGCAAGGAGGCAGGAGACCAGCTGCGCGATCTACTCGCGCGCTGGAAGGCGCGCGGGCTCGAAGCACGAGACCTGCGCCAGCTCTGCAACGAGCTACTGGCCGCAATGGAACCCAAACGGAGCAACCGATGAACGCCGTCCACCTCGAAGCCGTGATCTACGCCCTGCAGATCGCCTCATTCTTTCTCATCGCCGGGCCCGTGATGGTGAAGACCGAACGACGCCAGACGCTCGCCCTCAACCCGAGCTGGCTCGCGTCTCGGCCAGCCTTCCTGGAAGCCCATGGCGCGGTGGCGCTGCGACCATTCCGGCTCGCGACGGCCTTGCTGCTGGCGGCGTTGGCCGCGGCCGCCGCCACGTCCTCTCGGCCCTGGGTGTTTGCCGTGCACACGCCGCTGTTCCTGGCGGTCGTGCTCGGGTTCTACGTCTACTACGACAAGGCGGAGCAGCGCCTACGCGCAGAAATCCCGGAAGATCCCATCCGCAGGGCTACCTTGAGCGCACGTAGGCTGCGCACGTTCGTGCCCACCTGGATGCTCTTTGGGCTCGCGGCGATGGCCAGCGCGACGCTCGGGCTCAACGCCTTGGGCTATGCCACGGGCGCCATGGCGCCAGCCCGCGCTCTCGCCAACGGCGCACTGGTGAGTCTCTTCGCCGTTGGCTTGGGACTCCTGCTGCGACACTCGCTGCGCCGAGCTGCGTATCGCATGAGCATGGCAACCGATGCCAGCGGCCGCTCCCTGGAGCTGTCGATGAGCCTCGCCGTCGCCGCCTTCCTGGTGCTGCTCTGCCTCTACCAGGCACTAGGCAGCTGGGGTCCGCACCCGCTGTTCGCTCACCCGCCCACGCAGCTCCACGCCCTCATCGAGGGCACGCCGTGGAGCTGGCAAATCTACTTCGAGCGCTCGGAGTACCGCTGGGTGGAGCTGAGCACGGCCCTGTGCATCGCCCTCATCGGTCCCTGGCAAGCGCGAAGCGCTTTTACCCGACGCCTCCTCGCCGCGGATCCGGGGAAAATCAGCAGCGCCTTCGAGGTCTGAGGCTGGCCAGGCGAGCCTAGCGGGAGGCGCTGGTGGTTCGCAGCCAGGCGAGGGCCGCCTTCAGCTCGACCGGCTGCTGGCCGTCGAAGAAGTCCACGCTGCGCGACAAGATGTGCTGCACGCGTTCGTGGAGGGGTAACGCCAGAAATTCCTCGCACGACAGCATGCGCGTCCGGTCCTGCTCCCGAATGCCGACGCGATTGAACGGCTGCACCTTCACCGGTTGAGAACCGCGTCGCGTTGAGCGCCCACGATGCCGAGCGCCTCCTTGATCAGCTCATCGGCAAGTCCCAGCTCACGCAGCGTGGCTTGGAGGTGGCCCGCCACGGCATCGAAATGCTCATCGCCGAGACCGCGCTGCACCAGGCCGGTGTGCGCGCTGCGCAGGTCGCGGCCCTTGTACTCGGACGGGCCGCCGAACGCCCAGGTCATGAAGGCGACCTGCTTCGTGGTCTGCTTCGCCATGTCGAGACCGGCGAAAAAGGGGCGCGTGAGCTCGTCCTCCATCACCTTCTCGTAGAACAGATCCACCGCTGCCATGACCGCCGCCTGACCACCGATTCGTTCGTACAAGGGCGTGTTCATGCCACGCGAAGCTACCAGGCTCAGCGCGACGCCGGCAAGCTGAGCGGCTCGCTTTGACCCAGTGGGCTTCTCCGGGCGCGATTCACACTTCCAGGGCTGCGCATGCGCGGTAGATTGCGCGGCTGGCGTTGAAGTTTCTCGTCAGTCAGCTGAGCTACCTGCTGGGACAGCGCGCGGCGCGCCGCGACTTGCGCGGCTTCGTCAACTACCTGGCCTTCCTGGCCGTGGTGATCGCGGTCTTTACCGTCCTGTTTCACGTGCTGATGGAGCACGAGGGTCGCAATCATTCTTGGCTCACGGGCCTGTATTGGACCTTGACCGTGATGACGACGCTCGGCTTCGGCGACGTCACGTTCCAGAGCGACGCAGGGCGCGGCTTCAGCATCGTGGTGCTGATGAGCGGAGTGGTGCTGCTGCTGATCGTGCTGCCGTTCGCCTTCATCCGCTTCTTCTATGCCCCATGGCTCGCGGCTCAGGTGCGCGCGCGCGCGCCCCGCGAGCTGGGCCCGGAGGTGTCAGGCCACATCTTGATCTGCCACTGGGATCCCATCGCCCGCGGGTTGTGCGAACGCTTGCGCTTGCTCGGCATCCCGTATTTCGTGCTGGAGCCGGACGCTCCCGCCGCAGCCGCGCTGTACCTGGAGGGTATCCCGGTGCTCTCGGGAGAGCTGGACGCAGCGGCCACCTATGCCGCCGCCCGGGTGGGTGCAGCACGCGCCGTCTTCGCCAACCTCGACGATGCGACGAACACCAACATTACGCTCACGGT
>DATDEV010000060.1:0-2382 GCA_036522995.1 Polyangiaceae bacterium | reverse complement strand
AGCGCGTGCGCTGGGCACACTGTGTGACACCGACTCGGTCGACGAGCTGCTCGCCTTCGCCGAAAAGCTCGCGGACCCGATGGCGAGCCCCGAAGCTCAATTGATCGGCGCTGGCGCCGTCACGTCGCTCGGTCGTCTGGCACCGCCCAACCTCGAAGAGTCACTCGCCAAGCTGACCAGCTCCAAAGCGCCGCCTCACGCGCGGCGCGCCGCGGCGGCCGCGCTCGCGACGCGCGATACCTGCCGTCAACCGCCGCGCTGAAGCGAGGCCTGATGACGGGGAAGCTTGCCCGAGATTCTGGACAGGCGTGGCGCTGCGTCGCTGCGCTGGGCTGGTCGAGCGCGGCGCTGGCGACGCCCGTTGCGGCCGGCGCCGCCGAACCCCCGCCGCCGACCTACTCGCTGTCCTGGGTGCGCGGCGAAGGTGCCGAAGCCTGTCCCCCGGCGCGCGCTCTGGCCTCAGAGGTGGAGCGGCGCCTCGGGCGCAAGGTATTCGACCCAGCTTCCGAGCGTGCCTTCGAGGTCCAGGTCACGCGCAGCGCGGAGCACTACCAGAGCGACGTCTTCGTTCGCGACGAGCGGGGCGGCACGCTCGGACATCGTTCGCTCGAGAGTGACGAGCCTGATTGTGCGGCGGTGTTCAACGCGACCGCGCTCGCGATCGCGCTCGTGATCGATCCCGAAGCAGCTTCGCGACAACCGGACGCGAGCAAGGCCGTTGCCGCCTTCGATACGCCCGCACCAGCGGTCGCTGCTCCAGCGTCTCCGCCTCCGGCGCCGCCGCCAGCACCCGCGCCGGAGCTACCGCCCGCGGCACCTGCCGAGCGCCACGTTCCGACCAGCATCGCGCTGCGCACCGAGCTTTCGAGCGGGCTCGTGCCCGGCGTCTCCACGGGCCTCGCGCTGGCCTTCACGGCGCGGCCGGACGAGCGCTTCGGGTTCGCGGCGTCGGCCAGCTACACGGCTCCGCGCACAGCCCGCGAAGGCGGAGGCGTCTACGACATTGCGCTCACCCGCGTCGGCCTGGCGCTGACCTTCGACCCGGCCCGCTCCCGCCGTTTCAGGCTCGCGCTGAGCGGCGGCCTTTCGGTCGGCGCCTTCCACCTCGGCGTGATCGAGCCGGCGCCGGTCCTCGAGCCGGGAAACTTTCTGTTCCTGGCCTTGGAGTTGGGGGCGGATCTGCAAGTGTCGATTACTGAAGGATTTTTCATCGAGCTGGGGGGCCTCGCCCAGCTCAATCCCTTGCGGCAGGCGTTCTTCGTCGCAGGCGAGCCCGAGCCGGTCTGGCAGCAGCCCGTGCTGTGCGGGGCCGGCTTTCTGGGTCTAGGGGTCGCGTTTCCATGAAGGTGGGGCAGGGCCGGGGGGACTCACCTCAGGTGCTGGCCGCTACGGAACCTCTGCTGATGGGCGCGCTCGCGGAGCAGGCGGTCCGCCGCACCGACGTCGAAGCGGTGTACCAGCAGCACGCGGACTTCGTGTGGCGCACGCTCCAGCACCTGGGCGCGCGTGACGCCGACCTCGAGGACTTGGCGCAAGAGGTGTTCGTGGCGGTGCATCGCAACCTGGCGAGCTTCGATCAGCGCAGCAAGCTCACCACCTGGCTATTCGGCATTTGCCTCCACCTAGTGCAGCGCCACCGCCGCCGCGCCTACTTCAGGCTGGAGTTTCTGCACGCCGAGCCGCCCGAGCGAGTCGAGCTGCAGACGCCCGAGGCGGAGTACGCCGGGCAGGAGGCTCGAAGGCGACTCGAGCGCTTGCTCGACAAGCTGAGCCCCGAGCGCCGGATCACCTTCGTGCTGTTCGAGCTCGAGGGCGCGACTTGCGAGGAGATCGCCGAGCTGACAAGTGTTCCGGTCGGCACCGTTTATTCGCGGCTGCACCTCGCCCGCAAACACGTGGCGAGCGTGGTGGCGCGCCAGCGCCGTAGTCAGCAATGGCTGGAGGAAGCATGAGCGCCCCGCGTCGGCTGATCGACGATCCCGAAGCGGATCAAGAGCTGCGCAGCGTGCTGCAGGCTGGCGGCGCAGCGCGCCCGCTCGACGACGTGACGCGCCGGCGTTTGCGCTCGAGGGTTGCCAGGGCCAGCGCCTTGCCTGCCGTCGCTGCCGGTTGGCTATTCGTCAAGTCGGCGGCCGCAGCGCTGGGTGCCGTCGCGGTCACCGGAACGGTGGTGAGCGTGACCGGCATCTTACCCTGGCCGAGCGCGGCGGAGGTCGCGCCGCCCAGTGCCAGCGCTCGCCCGGCGCTACGTCAAAAACCGGCGCCGGCTCTGCCCGTGACCACGCCGCAAGCGGCCGAGCCGACGGCGCTGCCCGACGTGGACGACGCCAAGGTGAATCCGACGCCCTCGCTGCCAGTCGCTACGCCGTCTGCGTCCGGGGC
>DATDEV010000059.1:0-7395 GCA_036522995.1 Polyangiaceae bacterium | reverse complement strand
GTCGACGTCGCGTTGGCCGTACAGGCTCGAGCCGCGGCCGGCGCAGTTCAGATAAATGCCGAAGCGCGGCGCTGCGCCGTTGGCTTCGCGGACCAGCTCGCGCACGGCGGTTTGCAGATCCTCGCGGGCAGCCTTGGCATCACGCACCGCGAAGGCGAGACGCATACCGGGCTGCACCTCGTCGGAGACGAGCAGACCGCGCCGCACCGGATCGACGCCTTGTACGGCGCGGATCAGCACCTCGGGCCGCTCCAGCGTCCGGCCCCGCTCGGGGATGCGATCGCCGCCCGGCTCGCGGGAGAGCGGCGGTGCGAGCGCGACGAAGACCAGCGGCTGGTTCTCGAGCCCCTCGGCGACCGAGCTCAGGACGTCGAGCGCCGGCGCCCCCTCGATCTCGAGCACCATCGAGCCGCGCGTCTTGGAAATGACCTTGAGCGGCATCAGCAGGCGGCACGCGGCCGAGGCGCGCACCAGGGGCGAGGTGAGGCCGGTGAGCAGCATGCCGCCGGCTGGTCCCGGGCTCACGCTGCCGTCCGCGCTCACGGCGACGATCGGCGCTTCGCCCACCGTGCCGGCACCGAGCACGCGCGTGCGCCGAAGCTCGCTCAGAGGCTCGAGCACGTGAGGTGCAAGGCCATGCGGCCGGGCGAACACGAAGGCCGTCGAGCTCTTGCCGTTGGTCTCGCTGCTGCGGATCGCCTCCATCAAGCGGCTGCCGACCGCTTCGGCGCTCTGACCGTTCACGCTGAAGGGCCGAGCCACGCCGCCACTCCAAACGATGCCGGTGGCAGCCGATTGACCTTCGACCTCACCCCGCTCGGACACGACGCCGGCTCCGGCTGCCAAGCACACTGGAATGCCTGGCAGCGCCTGGCTCACGGCGCGGCCCAAATCGAGCAACTTTTCCCCCAGCGCCCCCGAAGCAAACACCAAAGCGCCGCTGGGAGCCGTAACGCGGCGCGCCGCCTGGGCCAGCCCGCGGGCGGCTTTCGCCGGGTCTTCCCCCGCAAAACTGAAGCTCTGGGCCGAGGTCATGGGAGGGACCGATGGTACGCCCTTTCGCTCGGACAAAACATTTCCTATTTTGGGCTGTAATGTCCGAGTCCCGACCCCTGAGCATGCAGTCGTACGGTGGGTCGGACATCGGCCGGCGTCGAACCGTGAACGAGGACGCCTACCTGTGCGACGACGAGCTCGGGCTGTGGGTGGTCGCCGACGGTATGGGCGGTCACGCCGCGGGCGAGATCGCAAGCCAAGAGGCGATCGATACCGTGCACGGCATGGTCAAGCGCGGCAAGACGAGCCTCAAGCTCGAAGGGCCGCTGACCGACGAGCGCAGCCGCGCGGCGGCGCGGCTACTCGAAGGCGCGGTGCAGGCGGCGACGTACATCGTGTACGCGATGGCGGAGATCGATCGCGGCAAGGCCGGCATGGGCACCACCATCACGGCCATGATGCGCTTCGGCAGCGCGCTGGTGACGGCGCAGGTCGGCGACAGTCGCATCTACCGCGTGCGGGGTACGGACGCGCTGCAGCTCACCGAGGATCACACGCTCATCAACTGGCAGCTCAAGCAGGGCATCATCACGCCCGAAGAGGCGCGGGTGAGCAAGCAGCGCAACGTGATCACGCGCGCCGTGGGTAGCCGCGATTATGTGCAAGTGGATACGACGGTTTCCGAACCAGAGCTCGGGGACGCCTTCTTGATTTGCAGCGACGGGCTGCATGGTTATCTCCGCACCGAAGAGATCCCCGCCATCCTCGCGGAAGGCGGCGCCTTTTCCGTCCAGAAGCTGATCGAGCTCGCCAACGGCCGCGGCGGCAAAGACAATATTACGGCCATCGGGGTGGAGGTGTCGTGACGGGTCACCGCGTGGCCGCACAGGTGGCCAAGTCGTTGATGCGGATGGCCTGTTTGGGTTTCACCTAGGCGGCCCGATCGCCTTGCGTCGGTGGCGGTTTTAGCCACGGGTTTTGCGCCCGGCCCCGCCGGGTTCGCGTGGGGTTTGGGTCTCGGTGGGTGATCGTGATCTGGTTGGGGCAAGGTCGGGTGAGGGGGATCCAGCTCGCGCTGCGCGCTCGCGGTGTTGTTACGTAAGCGTCCGGCTGCCAATCCGAGCAACGGCATTGCGCGCTCGCAGCCGTTGCAATTCCGGGGAGCGATGCGGTTCGAACCCCCAAATCTCCCCGCCTCCCCGTCTCCCTGTTGATTCCGCTTCCGCCGGCGGCTGACGGATTACTTGGCCCCTACGAGGCGTTTTGGATAGCGAAGTACGAGCATGAGCTATCGAAAAGTTGGCGTCATCATGGGCGGGACGTCGTCGGAACGACAGGTCTCCCTGGCCTCCGGCGAGGCAGTCGCCGAAGCCCTCGCGGAACAAGGCGTCGATGCGCGCTGCATCGTGCTGGGGCCGGGTGACGACGCGCTTTCGATGCTGGCCGGCAACGACATGGACGCGGCGTTTCTGGCGCTGCACGGCAAGCTGGGCGAGGACGGCTGTGTGCAGGGCCTGCTGGAGCTGCTCGGCATCCCTTACACCGGCTCGAACGTGCTCTCGAGCGCCCTGGCCATGGATAAGCTCAAGAGCAAGGAGCTGTTCCGGCTGCACAACGTGCCCACGCCGCCCTACTACGTGTTCGACCAGCGTCACTCGTCCGCCGACATCGAAGAGGTGCACGGCTCGTTCGGATTTCCGGTCGTCGTCAAGCCCCGGCGCGAAGGCTCCAGCATCGGCGTGAGCCGTGCCAACAACTACAGCGAGCTGGTCGAGGCCGTCGAGCTGGCGCAAGCCTTCGATAGCTCGGTGCTGGTCGAGCGCTTCATCAAGGCGCGTGAGGTGGCGGTCGGCATCCTCGACGGCCGCGTGCTGGGCGCGATCGAGATCGCTCCCAAGAGCGGCATCTACGACTTTGCTTCCAAGTACACGCCCGGTATGACCGACTACTACATGCCGGCCCGGCTCGAGCCCGCGCGCTACCGCAACGTGCTCAACCTGGCCGAGCGCGCTGCCGAAGCGCTCGACACCAGCGGCGCCGTGCGCGTCGACCTGCTCGTCACCGAAGGCCAGAACGAGTACGTGCTGGAGGTCAACACGCTGCCCGGCATGACGCCGACCAGTCTATTGCCCAAGATCGCGGGCGCCGCCGGCTTCAGCTTCGGCGAGCTGTGCTCGGCCATACTCGCGAGCGCGCGCCTCCACACCCGCAAGCCCGAGCCGCGCCGCTCGGACGTGCACGCGGCTGCGGCCCTGGCCGACGAAGAGACAGTGGTCGTGAAGCGCGGCTACGGCAGCGGTCGCTTGTCGCAGCGGTCGCGCACGGCCTGATTGTAGCGCCCGGTCATCTCGAGCACGTCTGCCTTCGGATCCTCGGGGGGCAGGTAGACGTAGCGCGAGGCTTCGGCGCGCGAGCGCTCGGCCTGGCCGGGGTTGACCGAGATGCCGGCGATGCCGAGGCCGAAGCCCAGAGCCACCGTCAGGCCACCAGCGGCCGCTTGACCGCCGGAGATGGTCTGTTCCTGATCGCCGCCAGCGCCGGTGGACTGCGTGTCGAACGCCGTCACGAATAGAATCGTTCCGACTGCGATCGCGACCGCGCCGGCGACGCCCAAGCCGCCAGCGATGACCTGCTTCTTGTCGTGGTTGCGCACGCCCTCGGCGTGACGGGCGAAGCTCGGACCACCGCCCATGTCGTCGGACAGGCTGGGGATCGACTGCGGGCGCGAGGCGCCGACGCGGTAGAGACCCACGCCGTCGTCACGGGTTTGTGAGCGAACCCCGTGCTTGTCGACGAACTCGGCGCGGGTGGGCGAAACCACCAGCCAGTCCTGCTTTTCGCAGTCGGTTTTGGCGACTCCGGCGGCAGTGGGGAACTCACCGTCCATGCGATGGACGGTGCTGGCACAGCCACTGAGTAAACTGATCAAGACAAGGGCGGAGACACCGCGCATGGACCCAGTCAGGTACCATGCCGGACTCCAGGAGCCTAGGGGGCCTCGAGTCCACTTACTGAAATGTCGCCCCGGAACTCACGGATTTTGCGCAACAGGTCCTCACGCGCGGACCAGGGGAGGACGTTGCCACGCGGGGTCGCATACTCGAGGTAGAGATTGCCGTCGGTGGAGATCAGCTCGCCCAGCGGTAGTCCCGCCTCGCGCGCCGTGTCTTCGAGGAAGGCGTCGAGGTCTGCGCCGGTGAGCAGCACGTCACCCAGCAGCTCGAGCAGGGGCCTGCCGCCAGGCGTGGTGGCGGCAACCTCCGGGCGCGCTTGCAACGCGGTCACGCGCGCCTCGGAGGCTCGCAGTGGTGACATGGAAGCGACCAGGATGCCCTGACCGCCGCCGTAGAACAGCGCCACGTGTGGGAAGACGCTGCGCAGCGTGTGCACGATGGTGGCGAAGTCCCGGCGCGTGACGTGGTGCAGCTGCACCCACTGCTGAAACACTCCGGCTGGCGCCAGGTGCGACCGGACCAGCTGATAGAACTCCTGGCTGTAGAGGCTGGCGGCGCCCGCGAACCAGATGCTCGAAAGCTCGATCGAGATGAGATCGTAGCGGCGCTCGTCGACCAGCAAGAAGTTGCGACCGTCGCCCAGGTGCAGCGTGAGCCGTGGATCGCGCAGGACGCCGCCGTTGACCGTGCTGAAATACTTCTCGGCGGCCTCGACGATGGCCGGCGAAATTTCGACCAGCTCGAGCTTGCGCCACGGGTAGCTGGCGATGGTGCCGAGCGTGGTGCCGGTGCCCAGGCCAATGACCAGCGCTTGCTCGAAGCGGCTCACGAAAATCGAAGGATAGTGGGCAAAGAAGCGCTGTGCGTTCATCTCCCAGCCGTTATTGCCCTGGAACTTCCCGTTCGTGTACAGCGTGTAAACGCCGCGCAGCTCGGTCACGGTGGTGACGCCGCCGTGCACGTCGTCGCGCACGAACGGTACGGCTTCGGGTTTGTCCCAACCTTCGAAGTAGATGTTGGTGCCGGCGGTGAGGCGCGCCAGATCCCAGCGCGGCAGGGCCAGCGAGATCAGCGCCGTCGCGCCTGCCAGCGCGTAGACAGCGCGCCGCGCAGGGCCGACGATGAAGGGCGTCGTGAGCAGTCCCGCGGCGACGAAGCATAGGCCGATCGCGAGTAGCGAGCGCTCCGAGCCGAGCAGCGGCAGCAGCACATAACCGGTGGCGAGCGAGCCGAGCACGGCGCCGAGCGTGTTGACGGTAGTGAGGCGCCCGACCCAAAATCCTAGATTGTGTGAGCCCGCCACGCGCTGCAACAGCAGCGGGAAGGTCAGGCCCATGAACACGGTCGGGATCGCCAGCACCACGACCGCGATCAGGCCGCGCGTCGCCTCGCGCGCTGCAAAAGAGCTGAAGAGCTGGCCCGTGTTGTTGAAGACCAGCGGCAGCTTGTCCCAGAGCGGCAAGCTCAAGACCAGCGCCAGCCCGGTTAGCCCTAGCCCGATGGGCAGGGCTGACTCGCCAAAGCGCGCGCGCACACTTTGCGCGCGTGAAGCGCCGAGGAACAAACAGCTGAGAAAGGCCGCCAGAATCAGCCCAAAGGCGTAGGCGCTGTTGCCGATGATCAGCGCCAGCAGGTGCGTGAAGATGACCTCGGCGGCGAACACCAGCGCGCCGGACGTGAAGGCGACGACGAACATGGTGGCCGCGCGGTCGATAGTGGCTGCGGGCGCGCTGACGGGCGCGGCTACATCGCTGCCGCGTTCGAGGCTGGCCGCCAGCGGCTCGGCCTGCGCCGGAGCGCGGCGGCCGAAATGGATCGCCAGCGCGCCGATGAGCGCGCTGCCAAGTGCCGAAGCGAGCACGGTCGCGGTCATGCCCAGCGCGGGCAAAATGGCGTAGGCCGCCAGCAGCGCACCGAGCGCGCCGCCCGCCGTGTTGGAGGCGTAGAGCGCGCCCAGGCGGCGCTCACGCAGCTGCGCGCCTTCGCCGCTGCTGGTGCTGGTCGGCAGCAAGCGCGACAGCAAGGGCAGGGTGGCGCCCATCGCGGTGGTGGGCACGATCACGATCAGCAGCGCGCCGAGCCAGCGCGCTGCGCTCAGCACCGCGAGCGAGGCTCCGTGACCGGACGCGCTGCGCGCCACCGCCGTGTAGAGCGGCGCCAGTGCCTCGAACGCGTAGGGCGAGACGGCGACCGCCGCTGCGACCACGAGCTCGAGCACGCCGTAAGCCACCAGCGGCCTTCGCACGCGGTGCGCGAAGCGCCCGCCCAGGTACGCTCCGAGCGCCAGGCCGGTCATGAACGCCGACAGGACGGCGCTTACGGCGTGCGCGGTGGAGCCGACCACGTACGACAGGTATTTCGAAAAACAGAGCTGATCGATCAGCCCGGTCGCACCCGACAGCACGAACAAGCTCAAAATGAGCGCAAACGGCGCCTCCCGAGCGGCCGGCGTGGCCGGCAATACTGCGGCGTTTGCTCGCGAAACCTCGCTCGTGGCTCCTTGCACGGCCGGACCATACCCAAAGCCCTCTTTCCGTCCTAGCGGCCGCCCGCGAAATTATTTGGCCGTTTCTCATTGTCGAACCCCCATCCGCACACTATCTTCCCGCCCCTTGCAAACGGTCCCCATCGTCTAGCCCGGCCCAGGACACGGCCCTTTCAAGGCTGTAACAGGGGTTCGAATCCCCTTGGGGACGCTACTAAACCAGCAGAAAACATGCTGGATCCGAACACGAAGCCACCGACGAACGCCTCTCGGGACGATTCCCGAGACGATTCGTCGGTTGGCGCTTTGCCTTTTCGGCTCTCAGCGTCGGCTTCGACCGCCTCGGCGCTCAGCAGCGACGCAGGCAGCGGCCCGAAGGGTTGGCCGACGTTCTCGCCGAGCGCTTCCGCTTCGCGGATGTAACCCTGCGTGGTGCTGAAGTTGCGGTGCCCGGCGCGCTGCATGATCCGGACGTGCTCCGTGCCGTCCAGGACCTCCCAGGTGATGCCCGAGGCGCGCAGGTCGTAGAAGGTCACGCGCTTGGAGGTGGCGCGGTCTGCGAACAGGTCAGCCCGCTTCACGCCGGCGCGCTCCAGGTGCGTGCGCAGCGTCGCCGCCAGGTCCTCGGTCGGCGGCATCCCGTGCTTGGCCTTCTTGTTGTCGTGGGTGTTCTGGACGACCCGCCCTTTGCCGTTGTCGAGCGCGCGGGCGAGCTTGGTGCCGACGGCGGCGAGCTTCGTGCGCTGCGTGTCCTAGCCCGGGCCCATTGTGGCGAACGCGGCGTAGAGCGCGCGGGCGAGCGCTATCAAGTCGCGGACGGCATCGAGCGGGAGCGGGCCATTGTGGGGCACGTTCCGAAGTGGTGGCCGCTACGGCTCCGCGTCAACGCTCCGAGGGACTTTGCATGTCGGCGACGTCGCGCAGCTTGGCCTCGCGACGCTTCGCCGTGGCAGCGTCGAG
>DATDEV010000058.1:0-4555 GCA_036522995.1 Polyangiaceae bacterium | reverse complement strand
CTCGCTCGCGCGTCCGCAAGAGCGCGCTTGGCCTCTCCGTGCCGCGTGCTCATTTTCAATCAATGAGTACCCCTCCCTGAGCGCGGTCGGCCGCGCGATTTGGGAGGGGTCGGCCGCGCGCAGGCCACGGGCCGAGCACGGACGGGGGTGGGCACGCCGGCCGACGTTGCTGGTCAGGATTTTTCGGCGCGGCGGCTGCGTATGGCCTCGCGCCAGGCGCGAGTCGGATCGTCGTCGGGGTCGGGGGTTTCCTGCGGGGGGCGCTCGGCTTCGGAGACGCTGCGCAGGTTCACGCGGATGCGCGTCCAGGTCGAGGAGCGGCCGCGCATGGCGTCGACGAGCACGTCATCCGCCGCCAAGAGGGCTGCTACTTGCGGGTACTTGGCCTTCCAGCGCTCGAGGCCCGCCAGCGCCGCCTCCTTGCTCGGCGAGTTGGCGATGGTGAGCAGCGGCATCTTCACGCGCTTCGGGCGAGCCTTGGGCGCGCCGCCCTCCGCGGTCTTCTTGGCGCGCGAGGGTGCGACGCGCGGCGCTTCACCGTCCATCTTCCTGAAATGCGGTGGCCAGGGGGCGTCGCCGAGCCCGGAGGCTTGATCGCGCGCGGCGAGCTCGAGCAGGCCCTCGAGTGAGCCGGCAACGCGCTCCATGTCGGCGTGCGGATCGCCGAGCCGAGCGAAGCGGGCGGGCACGCTGAGCAGCGTGAAGTCGGCCGGATCGCAGTCAGCGACCTCGTGCCAGAACAGCGGCGCCGACACGCGCGCGTCGGGCAGCGGTCGCACCGAGTACGCCGAGCAAGTGGTGCGATCCTTCGCGTTCTGGTTGTAGTCGAGGAACACGCCGTGACGCTCCTCCTTCCACCACTTGGACGTCGCGAGCGTCGGCACGCGCCGCTCGATCTCGCGCGACAAGGCCAGGGCAGCGCGCCGCACGTCGCCGAACGACCAGCGCGGCTGGATGCGGGCATTGACGTGGATGCCGCGCGAGCCGCTGGTCTTGACGAAGCCCAGTAGCCCTTGCTCTTCGAGCAGCGCCTTGACCTCGAGCGCCACGCGCCGCACGTCCTGCCAGGCCACGCCGGGTCCCGGATCGAGATCCACGCGCAGCTCGTCCGGGTGCTCGAGATCGCCGGCCCGCACTGGATGCGGGTGCAGCTCGACGCAGCCAAGGTTGACCACCCAGGCCAGGCCGGCAGCGTCGTCGACCACCACCTCTTGGGCGGTGCGGCCCGACGGAAAGGCCAGCGTGACGGTGCGCAGCCACTCCGGCAGCTTCTCGGGCGCGCGCTTTTGATAGAAGGGCGGCGCCTCCGCTCCGTTGACGAAGCGCTTGAGCACGATCGGGCGATCGCGAATGCCGGCGAGCGCCCCCTCGGCTACGGCCAGGTAGTAGCGCACGACGTCCAGCTTGGTCAGTGCGAGCTGCTTCCAAAAGTAGGGCTTGCCGGGGTGAGTGATTCGCACCTCGCGGCCTGCCACGGTCAGCACTTCTGCGTCCTGTTCGCCCTTCACCTGGCCGAGCCTACACTGGCAGCGCCCTCGAATTCAGCCTACACCAGCGGCGATGCCGGATACCAAGCAGGACGTCTTGGACATGCTCCGCGACTTGACGGAGCTAACCCTGCTGGAAGAGGGAGACGCCCAGTCGTTCCGCGTGCGCGCTTACGAAAACGCCACACAGGCCATCGCCGAGCAAGCCAACGATCTGGGGCGTCTGTCGCTCAAGGATTTGCAGAAAATTCACGCCGTCGGCAAGAGCACCGCGGAGAAGGTGCGCGAGCTGCTCGAGACCGGCAAGGTCGGCAAGCTGGAGGCGCTGCGACAGAAGTATCCGCGCAGCCTGGTAGCCCTGCTGCGGCTGCAAGGCGTCGGACCCAAGGCAGTGCGCCGGCTGCAGGCCGAGCTGGGGATCCAATCGCTCGACGACTTGCGGCGCGCCATCGCCGAGCAAAAGCTCAGGCAGCTCAAGGGTTTCGGGCAAAAGTCCGAGGAAAAGCTGGGTCAGGCCATCGAACGGCTGGAAAGAGAGGGCGCGCTCACGCGCACGCCGATTTCGGTCGCGCTGCCGCACGCTCAGCGCATCGTGAGCGAGCTAGCAGCGCTGCCGGGCGTCACGCACGCCAGCTACTGCGGCTCGCTGCGGCGCTTTGCCGAAACGGTCGGCGACATCGACATCGTGGTGGTATCGGACAGCCCGACGGCGGTGATGGATGCGGTGGTGGCGTTGCCAGTCGTGGATCGCGTGCTGGGCCGGGGCGAGACCAAGACCAGCATCGTGACCCAGCGCGGCGTGCAGGTGGACGTGCGGGTCGTGCAGGCGCACCAGCTGGGCGCGGCGCTGCTCTATTTCACCGGCTCGAAGGCGCACAACGTCAGGCTGCGGCAACGCGCGCTGTCGCGCGGCTGGACCCTGAACGAGTACGCCCTATCCGAGCTGAATGGCGGGCGCATCGTCGCGGGCGAAACCGAGCACGACATCTATAGCGCGCTGGGGCTGCCTTTCATCGCGCCGGAGCTGCGCGAGGATTGGGGCGAGCTCGAAGCCGCTGAGAACGGCCAATTGCCCCAACCGATGGGCGCGTTGAGCGGCGATTTCCACGTGCACACCAGCGTCTCGGGCGACGGTCGCTCGAGCCTCGAGGAGATGGTGAGCGAGGCGCGGGTACGCGGCTATGGGGTGATGGCGTTGACCGACCACGCCGAGGGCACGCTGTCGGGCGTGAGCCGCGAGGCACTGCTGGCCCAGCGCGAGCAGGTGCGGGCGCTGCAGCGTGAGCTTGGCGAATCGCTGCTCTTGCTGCACGGCGTGGAGCTCAACATCGGGCCCGAGGGCGAGCTGGATTACGACGCCGAGTTTCGCAACAGCTTCGACTGGTGCGTCGCCTCGGTGCACTCGCACTTCGAGCTCGATCGAGCGGCGCAGACCCGGCGCATCGTCAGCGCCATGCGCGATCCGAGCGTGCGCATGATCGGTCACCTGACGGCGCGCATGATAGGTGGGCGCCCGCCGATCGAGCTCGACCTGCCAGCGGTGTTCGAAGCCGCCAAGGACACGCAGACCGCGCTGGAGATCAACGGGGCTTTGCCACGGCTCGATCCCGCGCCCGACGCGCTGAGACTGGCGCAAACGCACGGTGTGACCTTCTTGCTGACGAGCGACGCGCACCACACCCAGGAGCTTGGCCTGACCGACTTTGCCGCGCGCCATGCCCAGCGGGCTCGCTTGCCACGCGAGCTGGTCGCCAATACCTGGCCCGCCCCGCGCCTGCGCGCGTGGACGACTCGCCCCGCTTCAAGCTAGCCTGCAGGCATGCGCGCGCCGCCAGCGCCTCCGGCCTGGGCGTCATCGCTCACCAGCGTCGGTGTCACGGGCACCAACGGCAAGACTTCGACCACCGGCATGGTGGCAGCACTACTGGGCCTGCTCTGCCGCCCCGTAGCGCGCGTCACCACGCTCGGTTGCTTTCTGGAGCAGGAGCTGCTCGACGTGCCGCCGCACTACGACGGTTTCCTGGAGACCATGCGTCGCTGTCGCGACGCGGGCGGCCGCTACGCCGCGCTGGAGCTGACGAGCGAGGCGCTGGCGCTCGGCTTCGCCAAAGCCTGGCCGTGCCGCGTCGGCGTCTTCACCAACCTGAGCCTCGATCATTCGGATGCGCATGGCTCACCGGAGCACTACCTGGCCTCGAAGGCGCAGCTGTTCCTGAGCCTCGGCCCGGGCTGCTGCGCGGTGCTCAACGGCTGCGACGAGAATGCCCAGCTCGTCTCCGAGGTGGTGCCGGAGGGCGCGGAGGTGCTCCACTACGGCGTGGCTTCGCGCGGGCCGGCCTGGGCAGAAGAGCTGCAGCTCAGCGCGAGCGGCATCGAGCCGAGCCTCGACGGCACGCGCGCGACGCTCGCGCCATCGGCGCGCTTCCCCGAGCTGCCTCGTCAGCTCGAGCTGCGCGCCAGCGGCGCCATCTTCGTCGAAAACGCGCTGGCGGCGCTGGGCGCTGCGCTTTCGCTCGGCGTCCCGGCCGCCGCCGCCTGCGCGGCGCTGGCAGCGCTCCCGCCGCCGCCAGGTCGCTTTCAAGTGCTGCTTCGCAATCCGGACGTGGTCGTCGACTACGCTCACACGCCCGACGCGCTCGAGCGCACGCTGGTCACCGCGCGCGCCCTCTGCCGAGGCACGCTCACGCTGGTCTTCGGCGCCGGCGGCGACCGCGACAAGCTCAAGCGCCCCTTGCTCGGCGCAGCCGCAGCGGCCGCAGATCGCATCGTGCTTACGTCCGACAATCCGCGCAGCGAACGTCCGGAAGCGATCATGGACGAGATCGCGGCGGGCATACCGGCCACGTGCAGCGTGCTGCGTGAGGTCGATCGCAAGCGCGCGATCGAGCGCGCCATCGCGGCGGCGGGAGCCGACGATCTGGTGCTGATCGCGGGGAAAGGTCACGAACGCACCCAAGAGCTGGCGGGAGGGCGCGTCCCGTTCTCCGATGTGGCGATCGTGCGCCGCTATACCAAAAGCGCTCACTAACGCTGGTAGCTGGCTCGAAATAACGCGCAGATGACGCTGA
>DATDEV010000057.1:0-11807 GCA_036522995.1 Polyangiaceae bacterium | reverse complement strand
GACCCATGCCCGTGGGAGTGTTGCCCCCCGCGCCGCCGCCGCCGCCGGCGCCGCCGCCGCTGCCAGCGGACCCACCTTGGCCGCCCGCGCCGCCCGAGCCGCCCGCGCCGCCCGAGCCGCCCGCACCGCCCGCACCGCCCTCGCGCGTGAGGACGACCGAGCCCGTCGTCGCCGACGCCTGGGGAACAACGGTCAGGGTGTCGCCCGTTGCGCAGTAGGAGTACTTCACGTTCGTGGCCGTCAACGTGTTGTCGGCCGTGGTGTACCTACCGGCCGGCTGCGTGTAGGGGACGACCTCGCCAAGCCCGCCCTGCTGCTCGACGGTGAGCGTGCAACTGCACTGGCCCTCGCCCCCCGTGCAGTCGGCTTTGCTCCAGCCCGCTGCCACGAAGATGCTTCCAATCCTGTCGCAGCCGACGGGCACGGAAGAAACGGAAAGACACGCCGGGCTCAGCGGGAACGAGACGTTGCCCGTCGTCGTCGTGTTGTCACGATACGTACCGTCCGCGTTGGCCACGAAGGTTCCCGTCGTCTGAAGCGAACCGTTCACCGGCACGCTTGGGCAACCCAAGCTGAGCAAGGACGTGTCCATGTCCCCCGACAGCTTCAGACACGATGACGTCACCTTCCAAGAGCCGACGACGGACCCGCCGCAAGGCGTCAGGGCGCTGCAGTTGGGTGAGCCGCCCACCCCCGAGCCACTTTGGCTGGTCGCTGTGCCGGATTGGCCACCCCCCCCGGCCGCGGTCGCGCCGCCCGTGGTGCCATTCTGACCGGGGTCGTTGCTGCAGCCCGAGCTGGCCGCGAGTGCGACCAGCGTCAACGTGCCAGCGAGCCCAAGAATTGTTTGCCGCATGCGCGATCCTCCGAAGTGTCACAAACGCAGTTTTGAAGTTAGAACGAGCCTCGTTGTCAGCGAAACTTTGAAGTGGTGCGGTGATGTGTCTCCGCGGACGGTCGATTCGATGACAGCGGACGTCGCTGATGACTAGTGGCTCTTTTCGTCATCGGTGGTCCAGATTTCGACGGCAGCGACCGGTATGAGTCTTGGGTTCTTGCTCGGGTGCACCGTAGTCTGGCACATCGAGTGCACCCGGGCGATGGCGGCTGACCGCGTCGACGGCGCGTCCGTGCCCGGCGCCCGGCGCCCACCAGCGCCAGCACGACCAGCAGCGTCGCTACTGCGCCGCGAGGACCGCGCGCTTCGAGCGCGACCGAGCAGCCGCCCTTCGCCGAAAGCCCTGCGGGCTCCGGCTCCGCCGAGGGCGTGAGCGTGAGCAGCGAGACAGCGAAGCGCGGTAGCTCGAACGAGAGGGTGGCCACGCCGTGCTCGACGCGAACGGTGCGCTCGGGCTCGAGCTCGAGCTTCGCCATTGCCTCGAGCAGCTCGCTGCGCTGCGCGGGCGACGGCGAGGCTGGGCTGCCCTGCTGTTGCCAGACCACGAACGCATCGCCGTGAGCCTCGTCGACGCGCTGGTGGCGCACGCGCACACGATTGCCGAGCCACTCCGGGACCTGCACTGCGACCGTTACCGGAACCGGTTCGGCCGGGACCAGGTCGTCATGGTAGTGCCAAGCGAGGAGCTGCAGCTGGCGGCCGTCCGTGGTGGCGAGCGCGTCGATGTCGGGCCGTAGCCGAAAGCTTGCTGGCGCGATGTCCTCGAGCGGGAGCGCCCCGCTGCTCTCGACGGGCACGCGGCGCCCACGCAAGCTGCCCAGCAGCTTGAAGGCGTTCAATACCGGCAGATGAATGCCGTTCGTCGCCAGCGCCCGATGGCCGGCGAAGTAGGCAGTGCCGGGGAAGGTGAAGGCCCAGGTGAGCACGCCGCGCAGGTCGATTTCCATCTCGGCGGCGAGGTCCAGCGAGCGCTTCATCATCGCGACCTCGTAGGCGCCGTAGGCGGGCGAATTTCGATAGTCGAGGTGGCGCACGATGCTCGACGCGCAAGCGGCGCAGCCATCCGGGTCCGCTTCGCTGATGATGACGGGCGCGCGCGCAAAGGCGGAAGAGGCCACGGCATCGAACCCGTTGCGGTGGAATTCCAGCTGCTGGCCGAGGTCCAGCTGCACGTGCCCCGGCTCGACGCGCGCCACCCCGCCTTTCGCGTGAAACGTAACGAAGTCGAGGCGGGTGCCGCGGGCGCCGGTGACGGCGTTCTCCCCGTTCGCACAATGCTCCAGGAAATCTGCCAAGAACGGGCCCCAGGGACGAGCTACGGCCGGCCCGCCCAGCGCCGCTTTGGGTAGTACGGCGTGCAGCGCGGCCTCCGTGTAGTCGTAGAGCCGGTGATACTCGGCGGGGGTTCCCCGCCAGTACCCGATATCCGGCTCGTTCCACAGCTCCCACAACCAATCGGCCTCCGCGGCTCCTTGCGTGTAGCGATCGCGAGCATGCTCCGCCCACACACCGACGAGCCGCGCCCATTTTTCGTAGTCGGTCGGGGGATAGAACGAGCCACTATCCAGTGTGGACGTGCTCGAGGTCTCGTAAGGCTCCGGCTGCGTGGAAAGCGCGCGCGGCATGAAGCCCAGCTCGAAGAGCGACGCGACGCCCGCCTCGGTCTTGGCGTCCATGATCGCGTCGATGCGCGAAAAGTCGTAGCTGGGCGCCCCGCTCGGGTCCTCGCTGTAGAGGTTCGTGGCGCCCCACTTGAACCGGGTCGTTTCTTCGCCCGAGTTGAACAGGAAGTGCGTCCGCACACGCACCTTGGCCTCGTTCGCGAGCGCCAGTGTGCGCAGCAGCTCCCGCCCTTCCTGCGTCGTGGTGGCGTTGACCTCGTCGTAGCCGAAATAGGCCCAGATCGGCCGAAGCTCTGCTCCCTCGGCGGTGGCGTCGACCTGAATGGTCACGGCGCCCTGCTCGGCGAGCGCAGGCGCGCCCACCAGCAGCGCGGCTATCAGCGTGAGCAGCGAGCTATCGCGCCGCCGCATGCACCCCTAACCCAGCGCCTTGATGGCTTCGCGCTCGATGGCGAGCCCACGTCCGTGCCGCGCGAAGAATTCGGCAAAGCCGCGCACGTCTTCCGGGTCCGGCGCCACCGGCCGGCCCACGCTGCCGGAGATGCGCGCGTCGAGGTAGTCGGCCAAAGCCAGCCGGCCGTCACTCTCGAGCGCGTAGGCCGCGAGCAGCGCCATGCCCCAAGCGCCACCCTCGCCCGCAGCGCTCGGCACGCTGACGGGCACGCCGAGCGCCGCCGCCATCATGCGCTGTCCGACGTCGCCCACCTTGAAGAAGCCGCCGTGACCGCGCAGCTCGTCAATCACCACGCCCTCACGCTCGGTGAGAATGTTCATGCCGGCTCGCACCGCGCACAGCGAGGAGAAGCACAGCGCGCGCACGAAATTGGGCAGGGTAAACTTCGCGTCTTGATTGCGCACGAACAGCGGCCGACCTTCGCTGAAACCGGTCACGTGCTCGCCCGATACATAGTTGATCGAAAGCAGGCCGCCCGCGTCCGCATCGCCGCGCAGCGCGAGCGGCAGCAGCTTCTCGTACAAATCCCCCGGACTAGCCTGAATACCGAGCGCCTCCGCCACCTGCCCGAATAGCGCTATCCACGCATCCAAATCGGAAGAGCCGTTGTTGGCGTGCGCCATCGCGACGGGCTTGCCGTCCGGAGTGGCCACCACGTCGAGCTCGTCGTGCACCGCGGAAAGCGGGCGCTCGAGCACGACCATCGCGAACACCGACGTCCCGGCGGAAACGTTGCCGGAGCGCGGGCGCACCGCGTTGGTCGCGACCATGCCGGTGCCCGCGTCGCCTTCGGGCGGGCACAGCAGCGCCCCCGTTTCGAGGCCTCCCGTCGGGTCGAGCAGCTGCGCCCCGGCAGCCGTCAGGCGCCCCGCCTCGGCACCGGCCGGCAAGACGCGCGGCAAGATATCCGTGAGCCGAAAGCCCAGGTTTCGCGGCGCGATCAGCTGCTCGAAGCGCGAAAGCCGGCCGCGATCCCAATCGCCGGTGTGCGCATCGATCGGGAACATGCCAGAGGCTTCTCCGATCCCCAGCACGAGCTCGCCGGTGAGCCGGTAATGCACGTAGCCGGCCAGCGTCGTCAGGTGTGCGATCCGAGGCACATGGGGCTGCGACTCCAGGATCGACTGGTAGAGGTGAGCGATGCTCCAGCGCTGAGGAACCGCGAAGTCGAGCAGCGGCGTGAGCTCCGCACAGGCCTGAGCCGTGATGTTGTTGCGCCAAGTGCGAAACGGGACCAAGAGCTCGCCCTGGGCGTCCAGCGCCAGGTAGCCGTGCATCATCCCGCTCACGCCGAGGCCGGCCAGCGAGCGCAGCGGCACGCCGAAGCGCTCGGACACGTCTGCGGTCAGGCTGGCGTAGCAAGCCGCGAGCCCAGCAAACACGTCGGGCAGAGCGTAGGTCCAGATACCTTGGTCGAGCTGGTTCTCCCAGGTGTGGGAACCACCGGCCAGGCGCTCCGCGCTCGGCGAGATGAGCGCGGCCTTGATGCGCGTCGACCCAAATTCGATACCGACGACGGCGCGGCCGTTGGCAATCAACTCCACTGCGCTTTCCTGATCCCGCTTCACACGACCTCCTCGGCTGCGCCGCGGCGCCTTGCTACTTTTGCCCGTAGTAAGCGTTCTTGCCGTGCTTGCGCTCGAAGTGCTTGCGGATCAAGCTGTTCGGCAGTCGCTCGGCCGAACGATCGAGCGATTGCGTGATGAACGCCATCCGCGAAAGCTCCTCGAGCACCGCGGCATGATACACGGCTTGCTCCGGCGTTTTGCCCCACGTAAACGGAGCATGACCGGCCACCAGCACCATCGGCGTCTGCAGCGGCTCGCGGCCTTTGAAACAGTCCAGGATCTGGCGACCGGTCTCGACCTCGTAGTCGTTCTCGACGGCCTCGTCCGTCATCACGGCCGTGCAGGGCACGTCCTCCGCGAGGTGGTCGGCGTGGGTCGTCCCGTAAATCGGAATCGGTCGTCGCGCTTGGGCCCAACCGGTGGCGTAGGTCGAGTGCGTGTGCACCACACCGCCGATACCCTTCCAGTTCCGGTAGAGCACGAGGTGCGTCGGAGTGTCGGAAGAAGGTCGCAGCCGGCCCTCGACGATGCGGCCCTCCAAATCGAGCACGACCAGGTCGTCTACCTTGAGCTCGTCGTAGGCGACGCCGCTCGGCTTGATGGCGATCACGCCACGCTCGGCGTCCAGCGCAGAGACGTTACCGAACGTGTAAATCGCCAGGCCCCGCTTCGGGATCTCTTGGTTCGCTGCCCAGGCTCGCTCTTTGAGCTCTCGATACGGTGAAGGCATCCTTTTGCCTCTAGTGGGCGAGCTTGAACGCAGCGTCGTTCCAGCGCAGCTCGCGCTTGAGCGCGCGCAGGTCCAGGCTCCCGTCGATGCGGATGACCTCGAGGCCGGCCATTTCCCCGAACTTCTCCCACTCGTCGGCGTTGACGGCCTGGCAGAAGGCCGCGTGATGCCCGCCGCCCGCCTCGATCCAACCGCGCGCGCCGCGCTTGAAGTCGGGCCGCGGAATCCAGACCGCGCGCGCCGTCGGCAGACGCGGCATCGCGTGCTCCGGGCTCACCACGTCGAGCTCCGCGATGATCATGCGCATGCGCCCGCCCATGTCCACGAGCGCGGTGTTCACCGCGGGCCCCGGGCTGGCGTCGAACACCAGCCGCGCCAAGTCCGCACGGCCGCCGATGTCCAGCTGATGAAGCTCGAGCGACGGCTTGCCGCGCGCGATCGACGGGCAGACTTCGATCATGTGCGCGCCGAGCACGCGCTCTTGGCCGGCCACGAGGTGATACGTGTAATCCTCCATGAAGGAGACGCCGCCGGAACGCTCGCCCGTCATCACCTTGCCGAGGCGAACGAGCGCGGACGTCTTCCAATCACCCTCCGCGCCGAAGCCGTAGCCTTGGGCCATCAGCCGCTGGCAGGCGAGGCCCGGCAGTTGCTTGAGCCCGTGCAGATCTTCGAACGTGGTCGTGAAGGCACCGAAGCCGCCCGCCTCCAAAAAGCTGCGCAGCCCCAGCTCTTGCCGAGCCTCGTAGCGGAGCTTTTCACGGTGCTCGCCGCCGGCTCGAAGCACCGGCACGAGCGTATAAAGCTCGTCGTATTCCTGGACCAACCGATTGATGTCGGCGTCCGACACCTCGGCGATGACCTTGGCCAGATCGCCGACGCCATAGCCGTTGATCGACCAACCTAGCTTGATTTGCGCTTCGACGCGGTCACCGCCGGTCACCGCGACCTCGCGCATGTTCATCCCGCCGAAGCGCGCAATCTTGAGGTTGCGCGACTCATCCAGCGCGAGCGCGCTTCGAGCCCAGCCCGCGAGCTCGGCCAGCACCTCCGCGTCCTGCCAGTGGCCGACCACGATGGTGCGATCCATGCGCAAGCGCGCGCCGATGAACCCGTACTCCCGGTCGCCGTGGGCCGACTGGTTGAGGTTCATGAAGTCCATGTCGATCTCGCCCCACGGCAGCTCGCGGTTGAACTGCGTGTGCAGATGCGCCAGCGGCTTTTGCAAGCGAGTGAGGCCCGCGATCCACATCTTGGCGGGTGAGAACGTGTGCATCCAAGTGATGACGCCGACGCACTCGGGCGTGCTGCTGGCGGCCAGGCACAAGTCTCGAATCGCGTCCGGATCCGTGAGCACCGGCTTCCACACCACCCGAGCGGGTAGTTGCCCGGACTCTTGCAAGCTCGCCACGATGCGCTGCGAGTTCTCCGCGACGCGGGCGAGGGTTTCTTGCCCATAGAGATGTTGGCTCCCGGTCAGGAACCAGATTTCGCGTTCATTTCGATCGGCGAGGCGTTTCATGGCAGCTCGGTTCGCGCAGGTTGAGTGCGCGATATTTGCGTATTGTGAGCGTTAACATTGGAACTGTCAAGGCGTTGTAGTATCGGCGCACCGTGTCTGGATTCGAGAAGAGACTGCCCGTAATGGCCGACGTGGCGCGGCTGGCTGGCGTTTCGCACCAAACCGTTTCTCGCGTGCTGCACGACAATCCGAACGTCAGCGGCAGGACGCGTGAGCGCGTGCTGGCTGCCATCAAGCAGCTCAACTACCGGCCCAACTCGACGGCGCGCGCCCTGGCGACGGGGCGCAGCAAGACGCTCGGAGTCATCAGCTCGGACACCAAGCTCTACGGCTCGGCCGCCACGCTGTTCGGCATCGAACGCGCTGCGCACGACGCCGATTACGCGGTGGTCGTCACCAGCCTGCGCTCGGTCAACCGCGAGCTGGTGCTGGAGGCGATCCAGAGGCTGCGCGACCAGGGCGTCGACGGGGTCGCCGTGATCGCGACGCTCCGCGCCGGGGTGGACGCGCTGCGCCACGTGACGCCCGACATTCCAGTGGTGGCGCTAGCGGCGGGCCAGCACACATCGATCCCCGTCGCGAGCATGGATCAACGCGCGGGCGCCGCCGCTGCGACCCGTCACCTGCTGAGCCTTGGCCACAAAACGGTGTGGCATTTGGCGGGACCAGTGGATTGGCAACAGGCCGAGGAGCGCGTCGCAGGCTGGAAATCCGCCTTGCAGGCTGCCGGCGCTACCGTTCCCCCTTTGCTTCGTGGCGATTGGAGTCCCCGCTCCGGTTATGCGGCGGCCGAGCAGCTGCTCAAGACACCGGACCTGACCGCGTTGTTCGTGGGCAACGACCAGATGGCGTTGGGGGTACTGCGTCGATTCAGCGAAGCCGGACGCGAGGTGCCTGGTGACGTGAGCCTGGTAGGCTTCGACGATATCCCCGAAGCTGCCTACTTTTCGCCGCCCCTCACCACCGTACGCCAAGACTTCGCCGAGCTTGGCAAGCGTTGTCTGGAGCTGCTGCTCGCGCGCATCGAGGGGACGGAGCAGGCCACGCTTTTGGTCGTGCCCCCCGAGCTCGTGGTCCGAGAGTCGACGGCGGCCGCCCGTCGTTGAGCGGACCGCGCTGTCGACGCCCGTCAGAACTGAATATCAGCTTGGATTCTCACGACGTCCATGTCCGGCTTGGACCCGGCGTAGGGGCCGCCCTGGATGATGTCGCTGCCCGCGATGAGCTGATTGCCCCAAGGCCAGCGACCCGCCAGCACCATCCTGTCGCCGTAACGGTAGCGCGAATACTGGAGGTAGAGGCGCTCGCCCGACGCGAAATCCGAATAGAACGAGAGCCGTCCCGTGATCGCGGAGAAGATGTAGCCGCCGTGATCCATGTCGTAGTTCACGCTATCCCAGCGAGCCATCACGCCGAGCCAACTGAGCGGGTTGTATTCCACGTCCGCTCCCCACTTGAAGTGCGTGATGCGGTCCTGACCCAGCGCGGAGCCCGCCGGTAGGTCGAGGTGAGAGTCCACCAGTAACCCGAACGCGCTGCCCTTGATGCGCGGCGCGCCCTCAGCCGGCTTTCCGAGCACGTTCGCCAGCGTGTTTTCGTAGATGAAGCCGAGGTTGACGAGCTTGCCGGTGCCGGTGCTGTTCGCGGGGCTGCCGCTCCAGCCGAGGTAGTTAGTCGCCACGCCCTCCGGGCTCAGGCTGTGCGCGACCTCCACTCCCGCTTCGCCGAGCGCCCAACCGTTCTTGACCAAAACGACGGAGGGAGAGACCCACAGGTCACCGACATACGGCAACGACACTTTGGCTTCCCCGCCCACCGTCATGAGCTTGGCTTCGCGCGCGTTGGTGTAGGACTTGCCCGCTGCGGTTTGCAGGAGCAGGTTCGGATCGCGCGTCCACTGCAGGTTGTTGTGAAGCCCGATCTGGAAAACTTTGCCGTAGCTCAGCTGCAGGTGGACGTAATGGATGAGATTGAGCCCGACCTTGGCCTGATAGGGCGGCGGCGCCAGGATGCTGAAGGTGCCGTCTCGCCCCGTGCCGAAGCCCTGCACGAGCTGTGCTTCGACGCGATCGGTGAACGGGACCGTGAGCTTGAGCTGCTCGCCCATCTGCCGGAATTGGCCGAGCGTGAAGGTGTCGTACTTATGGTGCCGCCCGAAGTTTGGCCACCAGGCGCCGCCGGAGAGCGCGATATTGGGCTTGACGCCGCCCACTTCGAAGTCAGTATTGATCGTGAGATAGGCGGTACCCGGAAGCCATGCCGCGTCGTAGTTACGAAAGCCGGCGGAGGCGAACCAGTAGCCCATCCATCCTACCGTTGCCGCGACGTGCTTGGACTTCGCCGTGACGAACAGCTCGACCCAGTCCTGCTCCTGCAGTCGCGTGTAGGCGAAGCTGTAATAGTTGGCGTCGACCGTGCGATTTGGCCCGTATGAAACTTGCGTCTGGGGTGGGCCCGTCAAGTTGTCGGGATTCGGTCGAGAGCTGATAGCCAGCGCAGCGGGCGCGCGGAAGTAGCCACTGAGGCCGAGCTCCCACTTCGACTTGGGCGCCTGCTCAGCCGGCGCTGCCGCCGGCGCCGCCGCTGGAGCCGCAGGCGACGGGGGCGGGCTGGGCTCGGTGTTCGACGTGGGCGCGGTCGCTCCGTCGACAGCCGGTGGGGCGGGAGCGGGCTCGCTGCCTTGGGCATCCGGCTGGGGCTCCGCGGCGGGCTCGCTCTGCGCCAGCGCCGGCGAAGCGATCGCTGCCAAGGCAACCACGAGCAAGGACGACGAGCGACGCAGTGCGTGGCGCGTGTGAAGGTCGAGGCTCATTTGCCGTACCCCGCTGCGGCGATGGCGGCGTGCAGCTCGCTCACGACCGCGGCGGTTGCCGCCTTGAGCGCGATCGCTCCTTCGTAGAAGCGTCCGCCGCCCGAGTTACTGTTGTCGCCGCCGATGGCGAGGATGACTGAACCTTGCTTCTGCATCGGCACGTACCCGAGCTTCTCCGGACGAATCCCGTCGTACATTTGCGTGATGGTCGGCGCGGTGGCGTCACCGCCATAGAGCGCGAAGCGCCCTTTACCACCGTTCTTGTCAGCCGTGTCTCCCACGACGACCGCGTTGACGAAGTCGTATTGCAGCGGGGTGTTGGTGGGGATATTGCGATCGGAGTCGGAGACGGCGTCCCAGCCGGGATAAAGTCCGTTTTCCATGTCCGCCATCACCCACGGGCCTTCACCGGTGCCCGAGCCCCAGATCACGCCCAATCCTAGGTACGCCGTCTCCATCGTCCCGTTGCCATCGTTGTTGGCCGTGACCTCGGCGTTGCCGTAGTCGAAGCAACAGCCATTGATCAGGTCATGCTGGCTGCTGAGCATGTAGATGGTTTCAGGGTCATCCCCTATCGGTACTCCGGACGGGAACGGCTGTGGGTGCTTGCATTCGTTGCAGGCCGCGCGATAGCCCTGACCGGGACGAAATAGGATGCCGTACACCGAGCGGCCGTTGATCTTGACCGGCAGCGTGCCAGCGTTGGCCGGGTTTGCGGGCGTGTTCTTGGCGCTGCCGGGCGGCGCCGGCGTGACGTGATTACCGCGCCCCGACTGATCGTAGATGACGCTGATGGTGCAGCCGGCAGCGCAGAATTGGTCCTGCGCGGCGGCGTCGGCGTAGCCTTCGACGCTGCCGATATCTAGCGTGCCGCTGCCGCTATCCACCTGATAGAGCGGGCCCGTGTAGTCCTTGGCGATGACCCGCACCGTGCTATGGGCAGACACGCACTCGTTGCCGGCGTTGCCGAGCACCTCACAAGGTAAGAGCGCGGGGACGCCAGGTATGACGCTCGATCCGGCGGTGCCTGCTGTTACGCTGCTGCCACCGGTACCGGGGCTCGAGCCGCCTCCACCCGGTTGCAGGCTAGCGACCGGGTAGTCGCCGCAGGCTGCGGCGCCGACCGCCAAGGACAAACCGCTAGCGATACCGACGAAGGATGCGCAGACTTTTCTGATCATGACTGTGGGGTGCGGTTCCGCTCGCCCGGGGGCATACCCCATCAGCGTTGCGCTCGCGAGATGAAACTATGTTAGCGCAAACAATTTAACCCGCAAGCGCCAGTCTGAGGCCCGGAGCCGCCGCTCCAGACAGCCCTGTTCGTGGGGCGAGAGGGCCAGAGCACTGGGACCTTATCGAGTTGCTAGCCTCGTGTGAAATTTGAACTGTGCCCGCACCCGCAGGTGGCTTTCAGAGCGCCGAACGCATCAAGATTTGTGCTGCTCGGTGCGCGATTCGCGTAACGCGCCGAGTCGAAGGCGCCCCGTGGGGACAGACTTGCGGTAGCGCCATTCGCACACACACCTGCCCTCGTTGGTCTCAGACCATGACAACAGAGTCGCGCTTGACACTACTAATGTTAGCGGTCACAATTCTCAGCCCTAGCCCGTATGTGTTGTGGAGGCTTCTCAACATGAATATTAGTCGTCCCGCGTTGGCGGTTTTCACGTCTGTCTTGGCATCCGCGGCGTGTGGCGGAAGCGAGGTCCCCCCCGGAGGTACCGGCGGTACCGGAACTATCGGAGGTACCGGTGCCACCGCCGGTACGGGTACCTCTGGCAACCCCAGCGGCGGCACACCCGTCGGCGGGTCGCCCGCGGCCGGTAGCGGTACCGGGGGAAGCACGGCGGGCTCCGCAACTGCGGGGACCAATCCGGGCGGCGGAAGCGGTACGGGCGGCACGGGCGGCACCGCTGGCTCGGCGGGGAGCGGCGGTGCGGGCGGCGGTGCGGGCGGCGGCGGTGGTTCTGGCGGGGTCAGCAGCAATACAGAAGGTCCGTGCGACATCTACCTGAAGGGCGGCACTCCCTGCGTCGCGGCGTACAGCACGACCCGCCGTCTGCTGAGCACCTACGCGGGTCCTCTCTATCAGGTGCGCAGCGGCAGCAACGCGATGAACAACACCGCCTCCGGCGGGATGTTGCACGACATTCCGCAAAAGGATGGCTTCGCCGACATCGCCGCTCAGGCCACGGCCTGCG
>DATDEV010000056.1:0-3400 GCA_036522995.1 Polyangiaceae bacterium | reverse complement strand
CTCGTCGAGTAGCGCTCCGAGCTTGGCGCGCAGCTTGTCGCCGTCGCCGGTGTAGCGTGCGAAGTAACGCCAGCGCTCGACCATCGTGGCGATCGAGAACACCGACAGTGCGAGGAGCAGGTACAGGATCCATTCGCTTCCGAGAAGCGCGACTTTGAGTAAACGTTCGATCAGCATGTCAGGGCCTTTCAATGGCGAAAACGAGTCATGGAGCAACGTCGAAGCTGGTCACGAACAGCCCGAGCTTGGCGCCGCCGTTGGCATGGATGGCGCTGATCAGGCCCGCTTCGCGGAAGGTCTCGGTCAGCTGCTGGGTCTCGCCGTCTTCGGCGGTCGTGGCAACGTGCAAGCTGACGTCGAAGCCCGCGCCGCTCTCGTCGCAGGCGTCGTAGAGGTTGGCGTAAACCAGGTAGGTGCCGGCTGGTGGTTGCTCTTGAAACACCAGGTTCTCCCGCCGGCGCCCATCCGCGGCGCAGTTGGCGAACGAATCGTGGTCGATGGCACCGACACCTTCGGCGCTGGGATCGAGCTTGCCGTCCTCGTCCTTCTCTGCCGTCGTCGGATGCTTGGAATCCACCACCTTGCCGGTGGGAGTAATGACGCGGAGATCTAGGTCGATCGCCGCGTCCCAGCCCAAGCTCACCACGAAGGCCGGCGGCGCTTGCGTCGGGTCACAGGCGTTGCCGTTGTCGGGGACCTCGGGCTGGAGGCAGAGCGTGAGGCCCTGCTGGTTTCCGGATCGACCCTGGGCGTCGATGCCGGCGAAAAGCATTTGCCGCTTACCCGGCGGCAAGTCGCCGCCGAACGCAGCAAAGAACTTCCATTCCAGCGCGCCGTCGTTCACCGCGTCGGCCGCGCCCGTGGGCAGCACCCAGTAGCCGCTGCCCAAACCAGCCAGGCGTACGCCGATGGCCACGCTGTCGGGACTGGCCAAGCCGCTGAACACCCGGGCGGGCTCGCGCGGCGGAATCGACGCGCTCGCCAGGTTGATGCCCGACACGTTCGGCGTCTTGGGCTTTTGCCCGGCGTTGATTTCGTCGGCCGTGAGGGGCGGCAGGCCCGGCAGCTCGCCCTCCTGCAACTGCGGCTCGAAATCCGGGCTGGAGATACGGATGGGCTCGTTCAGGCCCTCGACCACGGGCTCTCCCGAGCAAGCCGCCAACGACAAGCTGCCAACCAGCAGCGCGCTATGCCGCAGGGCGCTGGTCATAGCTCCACCTGCAGGCGCAGCGTCCTCTGGTTATTGTCCGCATTGGTGGGCACGCCGACCGCGTCGCGCGCCAGGTAGTCGCGAATGAAGTCGTACTGAAACAACAATCGTGCGCGCTGAGGTAGCACCAAGCCAACCAGCGGCGAGAGCGTCGTGATGGTCTGGGTTTTGGGCAGCGCCTTGCCGCCGCGCACCTCGATCAGATCCGAGTTCGGATCGTAGAAGGCGGCGCGGAAACCCACCACGCCGTACTGAAAGAGCTCTTGCGTGAGCGCCACGTAAGCACCGGCCTGGCGCGCATCCACGCGATCGCCCACCGGGTCCGACGGCAAGACGCCGCGATCGTAGTTGGTGGCGACGTACGCCTCGCCGTAGAGATGAGACAGACCCAGCTTCGTTTTGAGCCAGGCGCCCGCTTCGAGGCCGATCGCCCAGCGCTCGAAATTCTCGGAGGGGGTGGCGGCGCTGCCGAGGACGCCCATCACCTCGCCGGCTTGCGCGGCGCCGTCCTCGTTTGCGTCCAGCCAGGACAAACGCGATTTGCCGGCGTCTTGCCCGGCATGGAAGCCCTTGCCATAGGCGAAAGAGGTGCCGCCCGAGAGCTGGAGCTTGTCGTTCAGGGGCCCTTCGGCCGTGAACCTGGCCAGCACGTCCTTGGCGTTGTTCGGGTCGCGCGGAAATCCGTTCTCGTCGACTGGCTCGCCATTCATCACCGCAACGGCATAGCGAACGAACGACACGCCGCCGGAGAGCTTGGCGCCGACGTCCGGCTCCGTCGGGAACATGGACAGGCTGCCCTGCGAGCGCTCCATGAACCAGCGGGTGCGAGCCGACTCGTTGAGCTCGTAGCCGAAAGGAATGTCCATCACGCCGACGCTCAGCTGCACCAGCGGCGGCAGCTCGGCCGCGTTCTTGCCCTGGTAGAACAGCGCCGCCTCTGCGCGGCGAATCCCGACACGCGGCCCGCGTACCGTGTTGGCATCGAGCTCGAGGGCCGCTGACGCGAAATCCCACACGCGGTCGATGCGCAGTCGCGCCCTGCGCACCAGAAATTGGTTCTGATTGAAGGGAGCGCCGCCCTGCTGCAGCTGGTCTTCGGAAAGGCGGCTGTGCTGGTATTGCCCTTGGATGTACCCGCTGAGGCGGAAGCCATCGAGCCAGCTGGGTTCGGGCTTGGTTGTCGTGGGCGGCTGCGGCTCGCGACTCCCCGCTGCGGGCTCGCTCGCGGGCTGCGCTGCGCTGCCCGCGACGGCGGTCGTCTTGGCCGTCGGCTGAGCTGCGTCAGCTCGCGGAGCGGTGGCAGCCGGAGGGGCTGCTGGCTCGCTGGAGGCCGCCGACGACACGCTGGTCGGCGGCGCCGGTACAGTGGGACACGGAGTCGCCGCCGGCGTCAGGGATGCCGGAACTTCCAGATCCTCGTCGTCGGAGGCTGGGGCCGGGGGTGGGGGAGTTTGCGCGTACGCCGAGGCTGCTCGAAAGCTGGCAGCCACGACGAGCAACGCCACGGAGACGGTACTGGCTCTGAACAAGGGACGATCCGAAAGAGCTCGAGCGACAGGGCACCGTGGACAGGGCTCGCACGGGCCGCGAGGCGCTGACGCGCTTGCTGCTCGGATGCGGTGTGTCCACGGTGACCATGTCGATCGGGCGTTACAGGTTGGGGTTTGAGGCCGTCAGTTCGGCAGATCCGGCAGCGAGCCGTCTGCCTTCAGCAGGGGCAAGCGAGCCGGGGTGTTTGCGAACGGCTCGCAAGCGCTGTCGACGCAGCGGTTGAACCACTGCTCGTTGTCGCCGTTGTCCGGACAATTGAAGCAGCCGTTCGCGCCCTGCAGCGGCAGCTCGCCGCACTCGAGCTGGGGCGGCCCTCCGCCTTCACCGCCGACGCCACCGGTTGGCTCGGGTGGCGCACCGCCCTCGTTGCCCGTGCCGCCCTCGTTGCCGGTATTGCCGGTATTACCGGTATTACCGGTATTGCCGGTGCCGCCGCTGTTGTCCTCGCCACCTACGTTGCTGCTGCTGCCACCGGTCGGTTTGACGGTTGGCGGCTTCTTGTTCTCGTTCTCGCCGTCACCGCAGCCTTGCAGGCCGCTGAACACGAGGATGCCGGTGAAGAGCGCGTAGCCCAAAGAACGTTGCGTCTTCATCAGCCTTCCTCCTGGTTCGCATCGCGGTAAGCTTCGCAGTAGCCGA
>DATDEV010000055.1:0-5267 GCA_036522995.1 Polyangiaceae bacterium | reverse complement strand
TCGGACCAGCTGCGCAGCTCGGGGCGCGCGGCGTCCGCTCGCGACAGCTCCACGTCGACCGCCTGCCCTCCACTTTCGAGCGGTGTCAGCAGCAGCTGGGCGTGCACCAGCGAGCGCCCCGGCTCAGGCTCTGGAAACTCCAGATACACGAGCACACGACCGGCTCGCCTGCCTCCGAGCGGAATGGCGCTCGGCAAGTCGCCGGTTTCGCGCTGGGAGCTGAGCCAGCCGAGCCGCAGCGGCGACGAGAGCGAGCGCCCATGCTGTTCGCTCAGCAGTGGAGGCTCCGTGCTGCCGGGCCCGCAGCCCGCGCCGAGCAGCACGCCGAGCGCGCAGCCCAGCAGCGCCGCCCGTGCCCGCACCCGAGCGCCGATCAGCATGACGGCCTCACGGCACGCGGTGCATCCAGCCGTGCGTGTCCGGCTTGGTGCCGTACTGAATCGACAGCAACTGCTCGCGCAGCTGGCGCGCGATCGGTCCGAACTCTCCGCCGTTGATGCTCCATGTGCCGCCGTCGAATTTGACCTCGCCCACGGGCGTGATGACGGCCGCCGTGCCGCAAGCGAAGACCTCGAGCAGCGAGCCGTCTTTCAGCCCCTGCTCCCAATCTTGCACGCTTACCATACGCTCTTCGACGGCGTAGCCGAGATCGCCGGCCAGCTTCAGCAAGCTGTCTCGCGTCACGCCGGCGAGCAGCGTACCCGTCAGCTGCGGTGTCACGAGCTTGTGACCCGTGGCGGTCTTGTAAACGAAGAACAGGTTCATGCCCCCCATTTCTTCGACCCATTTGCGTTCGACGGCGTCGAGCCAAATCACCTGCACGCAGCCCTCGTCGATGGCCTTTTGCTGAGCCACGAGGCTGGCGGCGTAGTTGCCGGCGCATTTGGCTTCGCCGGTGCCACCGGGCGCGGCGCGCACGTAGTCGGTGCACAGCCACAGGCTGATCGGCTTGACCCCCTGCGGAAAGTAGTCGCCCGACGGCGAGCCGAAGAGCAGAAACAGGTACTCCCGGGCGGGCTTGACCCCGAGCGCCGCCTCGGTCGCGATCATCAGCGGGCGCAGGTACAGGCTCTCACCGACGCCGCTCGGCACCCAGGCCTGCTCGTGACGCAGCAGCACGTCGGCAGCGCCGACGAATAGCTCGACCGGCAGCTCCGGCATGGCCAGGCGTCGGGCCGAGGCCGCGAAGCGCTTGCCGTTCGCTTCCGGCCTGAACGTCTTGATGCTGCCGTCGGGCTGCCGATAGGCCTTGAAGCCCTCGAAGATGGCTTGCCCGTAGTGCAGCACGGACGCCGCCGGATCGAGCGTGATCGGAGCGTAGGGGACGAGCTCGCCGCGCTGCCAAGCGCCTCCCGCATAGCGCACCGTCACCATGTGCTCGGTAAACACCCGTCCGAAGCCCAGGCTCCCTTTCAGGATCGCCTCGCGCTCGCTCGCGCTCTTGGGCGTCTTGCTCGATTCGACGTCGAAGCCAGCGGTCGACATGGAGCTTGCGATACCATATTCGAGCGGCCGTCCCCAGCCGACCCCGGACCAGCACAGAAGGCCGGCTGTCCCCTTGTCGGTCCGGCCCCCGGCTCCAACCGCGCGAACGAAACGGCGGAAACGCTGTAGAGTGGCCGGGCCGCATGGAGCACAGAGTCCGCATCGCGCAGACCGGGTCGGCCGACGTGCTGAGCTACGAGCCGTTCGAGCCGCCCGAGCCCGGCCCTGGCGAGGCCCGGGTGCGCCACCGCGCCATCGGCGTGAACATGATCGACACCTACCACCGCAGCGGCCTGTACGGCGTGCCGTTACCGAGCACGCTGGGCGTCGAGGCAGCAGGCGTGATCGAGAGCCTGGGGCCTGGCCCCGACGACTTTGGCCTGCGCGTCGGCCAGCGCGTCGCCTACGTGGCGCAGAAGCCGGGCGCCTACGCCAGCGTGAACGTGATGCCGTGCGAGCGACTGATCCCCCTGCCCGACGCCATCTCCGACGAGGTGGCGGCAGCCACGCTGCTGAAGGGGATGACGGCAGAGCTACTCGTGCGCCGAGTGCACCCGGTGAAGTTCGCGGAGCCGGTGCTGCTGCACGCGGCCGCCGGCGGCGTGGGCCTGCTGCTGCTGCAATGGCTGGTGGAGATCGGCGCCAAGGTCATCGCCACCGTCGGCAGCGACGCGAAGGCAGAGCTTGCCAGGCGTCACGGCGCACAGCACACCATCGTCTACACGCGGGAGGATTTCAAAACCAGGCTGCGCGAGCTCTACCCGGAGGGTGTCCCGCTGGTGTACGACTCGGTCGGTAAGACCACCTTCGAAGGCTCGCTCGATTGCCTGGCGGTGCGCGGTCTGCTGATAAGTTACGGCAACGCCTCCGGCAAGCCGCCGCCACTGGAGCTGGGTACGCTGGCAGCCAAAGGCTCGCTGTTCGTGACACGGCCCACCTTGTACTCCTACACACGCACGCGCGAGGAGCTGCTCGGCTCGGCCGCTGCGCTGTTCGAGCTGCTCGGCAGCGGCGTGCTCCAGCCGCAAATCGGCCAGCGATTTCCGCTTTCCGAGGCCCGCGCGGCCCACCTGGCGCTGGAAGGTCGAAGCACGACCGGCCAGTCGCTGCTCGTGCCCGACACCTGAGCCCCCCATGCGCACGCGCCCTTACCGCCTGGCAGTAGTCGCCTACGACGAAATGGACCTGCTCGACGTCAGCGGGCCGCTCGAGGTGCTGTCGACCGCAGGCCGCAAATGGAACTGGCGGGCCGTCAAGGCCCAGCTGGTCGCGTCCACGCCGCGCCTGGTCAGCACGCGCGCGCAGCTGCAGATTGGTCCGGCGTCGAGCTATGACGCGTGCCCGGAGCCCGAGCTGCTACTCATCCCGGGCGGCTACGGCGCGCGCCTGGCGCTGCAGGACGCTGCGCTGCTCGACTACCTGGCGCGTGTGCGCGACGGGCTCACGCTCACGCTCGCGATCGGGCTCGGCTGCTTGGTGGCGGCGCGCGCGGGTCTGCTCAGCGGGCTCGAGGTGGCGACGACGCCAGCGCTCGCCGACGAGCTGGTCGCGCTCGATGCGTCGATCACGCCGCGCCTGGAGCAACGTCCGTTGCTGGCTGCGCGGGCCCTGACCGCGGCCCACAACGGCTCGGCCATCGAGCTGGGCCTGGAAGTGGTGGCGCAGCTGCTCGGCAAGAGCCAGGCCAGCGGAACCGCGCGCGAGCTCGGCTACGCCTGGGGCACCGAAACGCTCACGCTCGAGATCCTGAAAACCCCATGAAAGCTGCGGGGTGGCAGCCCCTGCCGTGCAGGCTACTCTTCGGCCCATGCGAACGCTCGGTCTGATCGGCGCGGGGCACATCGGTAGTCAGCTGGCGCGGCTCGCCGTGCTGCACGGCTACGACGTGGTGCTCGCCAACTCGCGCGGGCCCGAGACGCTGGCCTCGCTCTTGAGCGAGCTCGGCCCCAAAGCGAGCGCCGCCAGCGCCGCCGCGGCGGCTGCGGCGGGGGAGCTGGTGGTGGTGAGCATTCCACTCAAGGCCTACCTCTCGGTTCCGGCCGCACCGCTGGCTGGCAAGATCGTCGTCGACACCAACAACTACTATGCTCAGCGCGACGGGCACATCGCCGAGCTCGACCGCCACGAGGCGACCTCGGCGCAGCTGCTGCAACGGCATCTGTCCGAGTCGAAGGTGGTCAAGGCCTTCAACCACATCCAGGCGGCGCACCTGACGGCTCATGCGCAGCCTGCCGGCTCCAGCGATCGACGAGCGCTGGCGGTCGGGGGCGACGACGAAGGCGCCCGCGCCATCGTCGCGCGCTTGATCGACGAGCTGGGTTTCGACGCTGTTGACGCCGGTCCGCTCGCGGAGAGCTGGCGCATCGAGCCCGGCAGCCCTGGCTATGGCCCACGCCGAACCGCCAGCGAGCTGCGCGACGATTTGAGCCGCGCCGTACGCCCCACGGCGCGCTGAGCTTCAGCCCGCGAACAGCATCCGCTCGCCGGTCTTGCGCGCGACCTCGGCGCCAGCCAGCCGCTCCACCAGCTTGAGCGCAAACGCCATCGTGGTGCCCGGCCCGCGGCTGGTCAGGATGTTGCCGTCCTCGACCACGCTCTCTTCCACGAGCTGGGCGCTCGGCAGCTGGTTACCGGGAAACACCGTGGCGCGCTTGCCGACCAGCACGCCCGCGGCCTCGAGCGCGGTCGGCGCAGCGCACACGGCGGCGACCAGCTTGCCGGCGCTAGCGGCGCGTCGAATCGCGGCGAGCACGCGCGGCTCCTCGCGCAAGGTCTTGGCAGCGGGGCCGCCGGGCAGCACCAGCGCGTCGAAGTGGTCGATGTTCACGCTGTCGAGCAGCGTGTCGCTCTCGATCACGATTTGATGCGAGCCACGCACGTGCTTGCCGGCGAGCGATGCGGTCGTGACCGCGACCTCACCACGCCGCAGCACGTCGATGATCGTGACAGCTTCGATTTCCTCGAAGCCGTCCGCCAAGAGCACCAGTACCGTCGCCATACGCCTAGCTTAACAGCTATTTTTGTGGCGCACTCGGGGCCGCCAGCTGGCAATCGAACGCCGCCAGCTCGATGCTGCGCCCACGCGGTCGAGCTGTCAGAAAATGCCCCGCGCCGAGCGCAATCACCTCACTCTGCATCAGCTGCGGATCGGCCATCAGCCGAGTCTGAGCGCCGCGCGCCGGGCCGAGCCGGCTCGTGTCGCTGGTAGAGCTGACGGAGAGCCACGGCTCGGGCGTCTTGGCGCTCGCGTCGACCAGCAGCACCGGCGCCCCGACGCCGATCTCGTCGTCTTCGAGGCGTTCCTCCTTGACGCTGCCGTCGGGGCCCACCTCGCTCAGCAGGAGCGCTCCGCCTTCGGCTCCCGGAGCCGCATGATCGGAGCGGGTCGCCACGAGCAGGCCCCCGCTCGTCAGCGGCGCCACGTCGAAGAGGATGATTTGCCGGCGCGGCTCGCCCACCCGGAGCGCGCTGCCCTGCAGCTTGCCGTGCTCGTCGAGCTTGGCGACCTCCACTGCTCGCAGGCCTGTATCGAGCAGGTCGCGCTCTTCGGGATCCTCTGCCACAGCGGCGTCGGGCGCGGGCTTGGCGGGCTTTTTCGGCTCGGGCAGGCTCCGCACCCAGCTGAGCCAATCGCCGCCCGGTCGCCGCGTGAGGCGCGGCAGCTCCACGTTCTTGACGTCGAGCGGGGCGAGCTGGAGCGGCTGCTTCACGTCGCCGCTCGACAGCGCAGCGAGCATGATGCTCGAGCCGCTCTTGTCTTCGCTTTGAAAGACGAGCAGCGC
>DATDEV010000054.1:0-5402 GCA_036522995.1 Polyangiaceae bacterium | reverse complement strand
ATGACGCCCAGGTTGCGTGCCAAATAGTGGTAGTCGAACAGCCCCCATTTGGCGATGCGCTTGGCCCACGCCACGTCGAGGTACCGGTAGCCATTTTCGAACCAGTCGCCGAAGCGCGCGTGATTGTGCCAAAGCGTCAGGCCGAGCACGGCCGCGATCGGCAGCAGGAACAGCGCTAGCAGCCGCGTGAGCCGCGCGAGCTCGTAGCGCTGCAGAACCCCGGGTCCCGTAGGGCTCGCCCGACGCGTCGCGCGCAGCGCTTCGAGCACGAACAGCGGCGCCGCGAAGAGCAGCGGCGTGCGTGTGGCAAGCGCCAGGCCCAGACACAGGCCCGCCGCGAGCGGCCTTTCTGCATGCAGTGAGAACAGCAGGTACAGCGCGGTCAGCACCGCAGCCACCACGTGCGCGGCGAACCAGACCGTGCCCTGGACGCTGCAAAAGAAGTACACGCTGCCGAAGCAGAACAGCGCCGCCAGAGCCACGTTCTCGAGCTCGGTGCGCTTCGACTCACCTGCGCGCCGCAGCTTCTCGAGGGCCAGGAACAGCGCGGCAGGCCCGAGCCCTGCCAGGAGCAGGAACAAGCGCCCGTCGCAAACGCGCTCGGCGCTGCCCGCCACGGCCACCAACGGAACTAGCAGCACGGCGGGAAATGGTGGAAAGACCACGAACCACTTACCGGCGTAGCTGGCAAAGTCATTGCCCTGGGCGTAAGCGGGCGGCGCCCCTGGCAAGTCGAGGCGGCCCTGAAGCCATGCCTCCGCCAAAAGTGCGAAGTGGTTGAAGGGCGTGTGCTCGCGCAGTAGTCCGGGCGGTGCGCACGCGAGCAGTAGCAACGTGATGCCGCTGTATATGGCCAGCGCCATCACCAGGCGTCGCGCGCGCGTGTCCGGCTCCAGGCGCGAGCTGCGCGCTCGGCCAAGGGCCGCGCCGACGGTGCTGCTGCCCTCTCTCATGGCTCGCCCTGCCATATCAAACCACGGCGTTAGCGTCGCAGTCTTTACACTCGCTTTTGCGCACCGGCGCTGCCCGCGCTAAAGGGCGAGCAGTCATGTCACACCCCGAGTTGCTGGTGCCGGTAGCGGATCTGGAGCGCGGCCCCAAGCACATCACGTTCGAGCTTTCGGAGCCCTGGCTGCGGCGTGCCCTCGAAGGGACGGACGCGACCACGACCGGACCGGGCGAGCTCGAGGTGACGCTTTCCAAGAACGGCGGCGAGATTCTGGTGCGAGGCCAGGTGAAGGCTGACCTCACCATGCGCTGCGTGATCACGCTCGATCCAGTGCCGGTGCCCGTGCAAACCGAAATTCTGCTCATGCTATCGCCGCGCTCGGGCACCGGGTCTCAGGAAGACGACGGCTCCAACAGCCGCCGTCACGGCATCGGCAAGCGCCGGGCGAAGACGAAGCCCAGGCCGGAGGGGGAGGCGGACGCGCCCGCAGCTCGCCCGGAGCGCCCCAGCCGCACCAAAACCGGCGCCAAGGGTGACGGACACTGGGAAGATACGCCGATCCTGACCGACGAAGATGCCGGGCGGGATACGTACGAAGGGCACGAAATTGCCCTCGATAGCCTGGTCCGGGAGTTCCTGCTCCTGGAGCTTCCGATGTTCCCACGCCGTTCTGACTTGCCAACCGACGGATCAGGGGCTAACCCTCCGCTCCCCGCTGAGACCCAGCCGGGGGGCGATTCGCCCCTCGACCCGCGGCTCTCACCGCTAGCCGAGCTCAAGCGTCGGCTAGAGAATAGCAAGAAGGAGTAACCGTCGTGGCCGTTCCCAAGCGACGCAAGAGCAGCAGCAGGCGCGATATGCGCAGGTCCCAACACGACAAGGTCAGCGCGCCCAACGTGGTGCCGTGCTCCAGCTGCTCGGCACCGATGGTGCCTCACCGAGTGTGCCCGGGCTGCGGTTTCTACAAGGGCCGCGCCGTGGTGAAGAGCGGCGCCAGCGAGAGCTGAGCCGTCCGACAACCGATCATCCTGGCGAGCCTGTTGGCGCGCCTTCGCATGGTCGTTGGGGTGACACCCTAACGACCCGGCCCAAGACCCGGTAACCTGCAAGGTGGTTTAACCATTTCAGGTGACTCGCTGGCCAGGTGATCGTAACGATATCGAGCATGCCGAGCGAAGCTTCCCCGAAGAGCAGAATCCTGGGCACGGGTGCCTATGCGCCCGACCAGGTTCTGAGCAACGGGGACTTGGAGCGGCTGGTCGACACGTCGGACGCCTGGATCACCGAGCGGACGGGGATCAAGGAGCGACGGGTCGCCGCCGACGGTCAAGCGTCGAGCGACATGGCGCTGATCGCGGCTCAGCGCGCCCTCGAAGCCGCCGGGCTGACCGCCAAGGATCTCGACATGATCATCGTCGGCACGGTCACGCCTGACCTGCCGATGCCTGCCTGTGCCGCGATCCTGCAGCAAAAGCTGGGCGCGGGCCCGATTCCCTCCTTCGACGTCGCAGCGGCGTGCGCGGGCTTCATCTACGCCATGTCGATCGCGGATCAGTTCATCCGCTCCGGCGCGCAGCAGCGCGTGCTCATCGTCGGCGTCGAGCTGCTGAGCCGCATCCTGAATTGGAAGGATCGCGCCACTTGCGTGCTGTTCGGCGACGGCGCCGGCGCCGCGGTGATCGGCCCGGCCACGGGCGACGGCTCGGGCATCCTTTCCACCAAGCTCTACACCGACTCGTCTTTGGTCAGCTCGCTGTGCATCCCCGGTGGCGGCAGCAAAGAGCCGCTCACGCCGGAAGGGCTCACCGCGCAGCGGTCGAAGGTCCACATGGCCGGGCAAGACATCTTCAAGGTCGCGGTCAAGAACCTGACCAGCGCCTCGCGCTCGGCCCTCGAACAAGCCGGCTTGCCCGCCTCGGAGGTGCGCTGGGTCGTGCCGCACCAGGCCAACCTGCGCATCATCGCCCAGGTGGCACAGCGGCTCGACATTCCGCTGGACCGCTACGTGCTCAACATCGAGCGCTACGGCAACACCTCGAGCGCGTCGATCCCCATCGCGCTCGACGAAGCGCGACGCGACGGGCGCATCCAGCAGGGTGACACCGTGCTCATGTGCGCGCTGGGTGCTGGCGTGTCTTGGGGCAGCGCGCTAGTGCGCATCTGAGCTCGTTCGGTTCGCGCCGAGCTTTCTAAGGAGTGCTGGTAGTGACGACCGCATGGCTATTTCCGGGACAAGGTACGCAGCAGGTGGGCATGGGCAAGCAGCTGTTCGACAGCTCGCCGGCCGCGCGCCACGTGTGGGAACGCGCGGATGCCGCGCTCGGCTTTTCGCTCACGACGCTGTGCTTCGAGGGACCCGAGACCGAGCTCACGCTCACGGCTCACGCCCAACCCGCAATCGTGACCACCAGCATTGCGGCGCTGGCGGCGATGCGCGAGGCAGCTCCGAATCTGCCGGCGCCCAGCCTGGCTGCCGGCCATTCGCTGGGTGAGTACAGCGCACTCGTCGCGGCCGGGGCGCTGGCGTTCGAAGACGCCGTCCGCCTGGTGCATCTGCGCGGTCGCGCCATGCAAGAGGCCGTACCCGAAGGCGTCGGCGGCATGGCCGCGATCATGGGCGGCGACAGCGCAGCCGTCACTAGCCTGTGCCACGACGCGGCTCAGGGCGAGGTCGTCTCGCCCGCCAACTTCAACGCGCCCGGACAGATCGTGATCTCTGGCCACGCGACGGCAGTGGCGCGCGCGGTAGCGCTGGCAGGTGAGCGCAAGCTCAAGGCGATCTTGCTCAAGGTGAGTGCCCCGTTCCACTGCTCGCTCATGGCGCCCGCCGCTCGACGCATGCAGGCTGCACTGGCAGAGGTGACTCCTGGCCCGCTCGCCTTCCCGGTGCTGCCCAACGTCGAGGCCACCCCCAACCTGGACCCGGCGCGCGTGAGCGAGCTGCTGGTCCGCCAGGTCGACTCGCCGGTGCTCTGGGAGCAGACCGTGCTCGCCATGGCCGAGGCTGGGGTGACTCGCGGCCTCGAGATCGGGCCCGGCAAAGTGCTGGCCGGCCTGGTCAAGCGCATCGACAAACGCGTCAACGTTCTTTCGGTCGGCGACGCCGAGTCTGTGGCTAAAGTGGCCGAGTTCCTGGCTGGTTGAGCCAGTCGCGTCCGGCTACTCGGCGCGTAAACCCTGGCCGCGTAAGACTTTTCCCGCTCGACAACGCGGACGCCGTGCTAAAGACGCGCGCTCGCAGCCGCTTTTGCGGCCTTTCCTCGAAGGAACTCTCGCAGCATGTTCGATCTCACCGGCAAAGTAGCGCTCGTCACGGGCGGCTCTCGCGGTATTGGTCGCGCTGCGGCGCTGGCGCTCGGCAAGCAAGGCGCCCACGTAGTCGTCAACTACGTCAGCAACGAAGCCGCCGCACGTGAGGTATCAGGCGCCATTCAGGCGAGCGGCGGCAAGGCGGAGCTCGCGCAGTTCGACGTGGGCAGCGGCGACGCAGCGGAGAAGGCGATCGCCGAGGTGGCCAAGCGGCTGGGGCGTCTGGATATCCTGGTATGCAGCGCCGGCATCTCGATCGACGGCTTGCTCTTGCGCCTCAAAGACGAAGACTTCGACCGCATTCTCGCCGTGAACGTGAAGGGCTCGGTCGCCTGCGCCCGCGCCGCGACCAAGGTCATGATGCGCGCCAGGACCGGCCGCGTGATCTTTCTGTCCAGCGTGGTCGGTGAGATGGGCAACGCTGGGCAGACCGCCTACGCTGCTTCGAAGGCTGCGCTGCTCGGCGTGACCAAGTCGCTCGCTCGCGAGCTGGCGTCGCGCTCGATAACCATCAACGCCATCACCCCCGGCTATATCGACACCGACATGACCGGCGGCTTGACGGACGAGCAGAAGTCCGCCATCAACCAGGCGATCCCGCTCGGCCGCACCGGCAAGCCCGACGAGATTGCGGCCGCCATCGTGTACCTGGCTTCTGACGAAGCCGCCTACATCACCGGCCAGACGCTGCGCGTGAACGGCGGCATGTATATGTAAGACTTGAAGTTTTTTCGTTGCCTCGAGCCATTGGCCCGGGACTGCGGCAAAGCTTGGACGCGAGACGGAAACTAGCTAACTGTTCGAAAAATCCCTGCAATTGGGGCAGCCTCTCTGGTAGGAGGCGCCCCTGGAGGCATCATGGCTGAAGGTCGGAACGTAACCGCCGAAGTAAAGCGGATCATCAAAGAGCAGCTCGACGTTGACGAGAAGGATATCAAACCCGAGTCCACGTTCATCGACGACTTGGGCGCCGATTCGCTCGGCCTGGTGGAGCTGGTCTTGGCCTTCGAAGAAGCCTTCGAGATCGACATCCCGGACGAGGACACGGAAAAGATTCGTTCGGTGCAGGACGCCGTCGATTACATCGAAAAGCACCTGGCGGGCTGAACGCTGCCGTGGGGCGCCGGCCAAAGCGCCCCCCGGC
>DATDEV010000053.1:0-12824 GCA_036522995.1 Polyangiaceae bacterium | reverse complement strand
GCTGTCTCGTTGCCGTTTGGGGCGCTGTCTCGTTCCCCAACCAACCCCAACCAACCCCAAACCAACCCCAAACGGAAGTTTCATTGTGCGGCTGAATGGGCATCGCCCAAGACGGAGCGGGCGCCGCGGCGCGCCACCACGACGTGGTCTAGAAGCGGAATACCGATCAGCTCGGCACATTTGGCGACATGCGTCGTCATGGCCACGTCGTCCGGGCTTGGCTGTGGATCACCACTTGGATGGTTGTGGACGAGTAGAATGGCCGCGGCTGCGTTCTTGACGGCGGGCGTGAGCACGTCCCGCGCCGTGAGCGCGCAGCCGTGCAGGCCGCCCTGCGCAATGCGCACGCTGGACTTGAGAGCGCTCCGCCCGTCCAGGCATAGCAGCCACACTTCCTCGTGATCGAGTGCGGCCAGGCGGGGATGCGCCCAAGCGGCGGCCGCCTCGAACGAATCGATCAACGTGCGCCGCTCTTGAAGTGAGCGCAGGAACGTGCGCCGCCCGAGCTCGACGGCGGCGGCGACGCGGGTGGCCTTGGCGGGACCGATGCCGAGCTGGGCGGCGAACGCGTGCGGCCCCGAGCGCGCCAGGCCTTCGACGCCGCCCGCTGCTTCGAGCAGCGCGAGCGCCACCTGCTCCACCGAATGCCCGCCGCCGCCAGTGCCGAGCAACAGCGTGACGAGCTCGGCGTCGCTCAGCTCGGTCACCCCCCATTGTAGCGCGCGCTCTCTGAGCTCTGGCACGACCAGCAGTCCTCCGTATGCCTGCCTCAAGCAGCTTGCGTGCCAGGCTAGCAAGGCTTCATTCGGGCGTGGGCGCAGCCTCGTGGCTCCGAGCTCGTGGCGGCGGCCAGCCGGCAGCGGCCGCCAGCGCCGCCGCTATTCCACTTCGACGACCCAAGCAGCTTCGACGCGCGCGTGCAGATCGCTCAAGGCCGCGCTGACCTCGGGCTCGCTCGAGCCATCGAACGTGATGCGCGTGCGGTAGCGAGGATTGAAGAGCGCCGGATAGGAGCCGATCGTCACCGCTGGATGAGCCGCGACCACCTGGTCGAGCACGTCCTTCAGCTCGACCTCGTCCCGAGTCAGCACCAACGCGCGAGTGACGAACGGTCGAGGCCCGGTCACCCAGGAGCGAAGCGTGGCGAGCTTCATGCGGAACACCTCGGGCACTCCTGGCAGAATCCAAACGTTGCCCACCACCGGCGTCGGCCAAGCGATGTCGGGAGCTGCGCGCAGCAGCGCGCCCTCGGGCACATCGGCAAAGCGCAGGTGCGCCTCCGTCGAACGCTCGCCGAACGTCCGCTGAACCCAGCCAACCAGCTCGGGGTGACGCACGACGCGCTTCCCGAAGGCGCTCGCGACCGCCTCCATGGTCACGTCGTCGTGCGTGGGCCCGACACCGCCGCTGGTGACGAGGACGCCGTGACTCGACGCCAGCCGCGCGATCGCAGCAGCCAAGATCGGAATGTCGTCACCCAGCACCTCCGCCGTGCGAAGCTCGATACCGAGCGCGCGCAGGGTCTTCGCCAACGGAAACAGGTTGGCCTCGGCCACTTTTCCGCTCAGCAGCTCGTTGCCGATGGCGAGAAACGCGGCGCTTTGGACCACTTCCGGCACCGCGACTACTCCGGGTCCAGCTCGCGCACGACCGGCCTGCCGCTGGCGTCGATGCCTAGCAGCTCTTCGACGCGCTTCTCGGCCGCATCCAGCTGCGCTTGCGACGTGCGCGATAGCCGTGTGCCCTCCTCGAATAGCGCCAGCGATTGTTCGAGCGACAGGTCTCCGCTTTCGAGCCGCGCCACGATGGCGCTCAAGCGTGTGAGCGCCGCCTCGAAGCCGAGCGCCTCGCCTTCGGTCGGCGCGGTTGCTGGCTTTTCCACCGCAGCTTTCTTCATGGCCCTTCACCCCGAACGTTCACCCGATCTCCGTCAAGCGCAAGGCGGATCGAGACCGAAGCCGGATCCACGCCCGCGAGCGCGACCACCCCGTCCGGGTCGGCCAGCGCCGGCAGCGCCAGACCCGAACCGCTGCGGAGCTGCGCGCCCAGCAGCGTCTGGGGCGGCAAGCCGGGGTTGGATGACAGCTCGAGCCACACGGTCTCGTCGCCCAGCGGCGCCAGGGCCAGGCCATGGCCCGCGAGCGCGAGCCGCGCCGCCTTGCGCACGGCAGCGTCGCCGTCGAGCTCCGCGGCCAGCCGCAAGCAGCGCTGCTTGACCGGCTCCGCGCGATGACTGAGCGCGACGATCGCGGCGTGCCGGACGCTGGCATCGGGCTCGAAGCGGTAGGCGCCTTCGAGCAGGCCCAGGACGTCGGCGTCGCTGGCTCGCGCCATGCCGAGCAGCGCATGAGCGCGCAGCCAAGGGTCACCGCTGGTCAGCAGCTCGCGGATGAGCGGCAGCAGCTCGGCGTCTTTGCGGGACGAAAGCGCGGCCGCAGCCAGCAGCGAGCCCGGACCGGCGTCGTGAATCAGATCGAGCAGCAGGGGCGTCGGCACGACCTCGGCAGCGGCGGGATCGCCAAGCGCGATGGCCAGCGCCGAGCGCAGCGTGGGGTCCTGCTCGCGCACCAGGCGCCGCGCAGCCACCAGCGCCGCCTCACCCCGGAGCGCGCCGCGCGCAGCCGCGCGAACCACCACGGCATCCCGAGCCGTGAGCAGCTCCTGCGCCCGCTTCGGCTCCCACTGCATCGTCGCGAAGGCGGCCGCCGCGCGCTCGAGCGCGTCCTGTGAATCGAGCAAGCGTCTGGCCAGGGACCGGGCCGCGCTGCCGCCGTCCGCCAGGCGCGCCTGCCGCAGCGCCAGCGCACGCAGCGCCAGCGCACGCAGCCGCGGCTCGTTCAGCGCTCGCTCGAGTCGCTGTCGCGCGCCAGAGCCTGGTACTCGCGACAGCGCGTAGAGCGAAAGCCCTGCGGTGCTGGCGTCGGCCAGTGCCAGCTCGAGCTGGGAGCTGCCCTGGGCTCCCGAGCGCGCCAAAAGCTCCAGCAGCGCTCCAGCGCGCTCGCCCGCGTAGGCGGGAGTGAGCGCGCTCGGCGCGCGCACGCCGCCGTCGGTCTCCAGCCAGAGCTGAAGCGAAAGCGGGCGCGTCGCCTCCGCCCCCGCCAGCTGCTCGAGCGCCGGCCCGGCGTCGCTTTTGCCAGTCTGAGCCAGGATGCGCGACGCCGTCGCCACCAAGAGCGGTTGGCGCTCGGAGCGCAGCCAGTGCCGCGACAGCTCGAGCACCTCGCTCGAGCCCAGGCTCATCAGCGCCAGCGCGGCAGCCGCCCGCGCCTCGGGTGCAGCGCGTCGCACCACGTCTCGCAAGAATGCTTCGGCGCGCCGGTCGCCGAGCGCGGAAAGCGTTTCGCACAGCTCTTTGCTGGGTGCGCCGGGCTGGTGGAGCAGCGGCGCGAGATCTGCCGGCGGATTGGCGATGAGCGCTGCCTTGGCCAGCTCCGCCGAGCGGCCTGGCTTGCGCAGCGCGCGGCCGAGCGCCGCCAGCGCCAGCGGATCCTGAGTTTGCGACAAGGCAAGCGCCGCCGCGCTTCGCACCCAATCCGACAGCGGCCCCGAGTCGGCCTCGACCGGCGCCGAGGACATGGCGCGCACCAGCGCCTCGCGCGCCAGCGGCTGCTTCGCGTGCGGCGCGAGCGCGCGCACCGCCGCCAAGTGTTCCTCGGCGCCGCGAGCCGCTCCGCCGGGATCGAGCGCCTTGCCGAGCAGCTCGAGCGCGCGCGGCGAGCCGAGCGTGGCCAGACGCGACAGCGCGCGCAGGCGCTCGGAAGGCACGTCGCTGGCGAGCAGGCGCTCGGCAGCCTGCACCCCCAGCTCGCTCAGCAACGAGGGCTCCTTGCCCGGCTTGGTAGGCGTGCGGGCGCCTGCCTGCTCGCTGGAAAGCGCGCACAGCGCCCCGGTGCAGAAGCACGCCAGTCGCCGCAGCCAGCGAGCTCCGCTCATGGCTCGGCTTTCGGCTTGGGCCTGGGCTTCGCTCGCGGCGGCTTGGTCGCGCGCGGCACGACGGCGAGGCCGACGCCGCTGGCAGCGGCGCCGGGCAGCTTGGCCACCAGGGCAAAGCTCACGCTCTCGGCGAGATCGTCGCGATGGCCGAGCTGGTGCAGCGCTGCAACGATGGCTGCGCTGCGTGCGGCTGCCTCCTGCTCGGCAGCTGGCGTGTTTCCTCGCGGGCGCACCCCCACCTGCGCCTTGCTGTCGGGCTTGCCGAGCAGCAGCGTCGCCAGCGCGCGCAGGCTGGCTTGCGCTGCTGCGCTCGGCTCCGCCGCGCGCGGCGCTTTCTCGAAGCCGAGCGGGCGCAGCAGCACGATGGCGCCGGTCTTCTCGTCCCAGCGCGCCAGGCCGGGGCGGGGCTTTGCGGGGCTCGCGTCGGGGCAGCCGTCGTCGTCCTCGAAACCGTCGAAATTCTCGAGCGCCTCCGGGCACTTGTCGACTGCATCGTCGATGGTGTCGCCGTCCTTGTCGGGGCTGGGGCAACCCGACAGCTTGGGATCGACCCGCGCGGCCCCAGGCTGCTGCCTGCAAGCGTCGTCGGCGTCGCGCACCCCGTCGTGATCGTCATCGGGGTCCGGGCACCCATCTTGATCCTCGAACCCGTCGCGATCCTCGGCCTGCTTGGGGCACTGGTCGTCGGGGTCGAACACCCCGTCCATATCCCGATCGCTCGGGGCACAACCGCGCCGTTTCGCATCCGCAGCGTCCGGACCCGCTTCGCGCGGACACGCGTCCTTCGCGTCAGGGATACCGTCGTGATCGTCGTCGGGATCGAGGCAGCCGTCCAGATCGTCGACGCCGTCGGCATCCTCCTTCTCGCCCTGGCATTTGTCCTCTTCGTCACCGACGCCGTCGTCGTCGTTGTCGAAGTCGGGGCAGCCGTCCGCGTCCTGAAAGCCATCGCGGTCTTCGGCCAGCTCCGCGCACTCGTCCTTGGCGTCCTCGATGCCATCCTGATCGGAGTCGTAAAATCGCGGCGCCCAGCCCAACCCGAGCACCACGCGCACGAGCGGCACCCCCACCGCCGAGCTGAGCGGTGCCTCCAGCCCCGCCAGCACCGACAGCTCCGACGGCGTGTAGCGCGCTACCGCGGCAATGGCAGCCGGGCTGCCGGCGGCGGCCGCGAAGCTGGGCGTGAGGGCGAGCGCGCCGTGCGCCTCGAGTGCCCACGACCAGCGGCCCTGATCATCCCAACCAAACGCTTGCGGCCGCACCAGCAGGGCGGCGCCCCAGGGCAGCTCGTGACCGAAGGTCTCACCGACATAGGTCGTCTCCTCGCCACGGATCTTGGCCCCGGTGGTGAGGCGCAGACCCACCGCGACCAGGTTGAGCTCCGACAGCAGGCGCAGCTCGCCGGTCGCGCTGCCCTCCGAGATGTACGACGTCGGGTCGCCCGTCGGCAGGCTGACCCGAGCCAGCGCCGCGAGCGAGAAGCCCCCGAGCTCACCGGCCGGCAGCAGCACGCCCTTGGCTGACAGCGTCACGTCACCCAGCGCCGTGGTAGGCAGCGGCGCCGCCCCGCTCACCTCGTCCTCCAGCGAGTCGCCGTGCTGGTAGAGCACGCTGGGCAGGAGCAGCCCGAGCGCCACGCGATCGCCCAGGCCGATGCCGAAGAGGTAGTCGAAGGAGAGCTGGTTCTGCACCGGCACCGCCAGCTCGTCCCCGTTCTCGTCCTCCAAGACCACCAGCCGCTGCGCGTAGGAGGCGACCACGCCCACGTTCCAGTTCAGGGGTCCGGGAGTCTTGGTTGGCTCGCTATACAGCAGACCCGCGTCGTCGGTAGGCAAGTCCAGCCGGCGCAGGTTCAGGGACGGCACCTCGGCAGCCATGGCCAGCTGCGAGCCGAGCAAAGCGCCGGCTAGAGCTACCACCGGCGAAGCGCTACGACGCATGCGGCCGAGGTTAGCCAGCGGATCGGCAGCAGGGCCAGTGCTTTCGCGCTACATCGCGGCCCGGGGCCCGACGCGATTGGGCCTGCCGAACAATTCAGGAAGCGCCTGCACGCTCAGCAGGTTGCGCGCCCGGGCGGTTCGGCATATCGAGAATGCCACATGGACGCGATTCGCATCCGCGGTGGCCGTGCCCTCAGCGGGACCATTCGCGTGAGCGGCGCCAAGAACGCCGCCCTCCCCATCCTCTGTGCCACCCTGCTCTCCGACGGCGAAAGTCGGCTGCGCAACGTGCCGGCCCTGCGCGACATCGAGACCACGGCCGCGCTGCTGCGCTACCTGGGTCGCCCCACCGACGTCGACATGCCCGAGGTGCGGGTCAAGCCGCCCACCGGTCCCGTCAAGCCCGAGGCCCCCTACGACCTGGTCCGGCAGATGCGCGCCAGCGTGCTGGTGCTCGGCCCGCTGCTGGCTCGCTACGGCTCGGCCAAGGTGTCGCTGCCGGGCGGCTGCGCGATCGGCGCGCGTCCGGTCGATCAACACCTGCTGGGGCTCGAGGCGCTCGGCGCCAAGATCGAGGTGGCGCACGGCTTCATCATCGCCGAGGCGCCCAAGGGTCTGCGCGGCGCGGAGGTCGTGTTCGACGTGCAGACGGTCGGCGGCACCGAGAACCTGATGATGGCGGCGGCGCTGGCCAAGGGCCGCACCACGCTCGTCAACTGCGCCTGCGAGCCCGAGATCGAAGAGCTGGGGCGCGTCCTGAACAAGATGGGCGCCAGGGTGGAGGGCGCTGGCACTTCGACCATCCACATTCAGGGTAAGGACGAGCTCGAGCCGTTCGACCACGCCGTGATCGCCGACCGCATCGAGGCCGGCACCTTCATGGCGGCAGTCGGCCTGGCCGGCGGCGACGTGCTGCTCGAAAACGCGCCGCTCGAAGACCTGGAGCCGGTGGTGGTCAAGCTGCGCAAGGCGGGGCTCGAGATCGAGCGCGAAGGTGAGCACGTGCGCGTGCGCCGCCTCGGCCCGCTGCGTGGCGTCGACGTCAAAACCGCTCCGCACCCCGGCTTTCCCACCGACATGCAGGCCCAGCTGATGGCGCTGTGCTGCCTGGCGCGCGGCGAGAGCGTGCTGACCGAAAACGTCTTCGAGAACCGCTTCATGCACGTGCCCGAGCTGATCCGCATGGGCGCGCATATCGAAACGCGCGGCAACGTCGCCATCGTGCGCGGCGTGCAGATGCTGTCAGGGGCCTCGGTGATGGCGACCGATCTGCGCGCCAGCGCCTCGCTGGTCATGGCCGGGCTGGTAGCCGAGGGCGAAACCATCGTGCGCCGCGTGTATCACCTGGATCGCGGCTACGAGCACATCGAGCACAAGCTGGCCGGAGCAGGCGCGGACATCCAGCGCATCGCGCTCGAGAGCGAGGAGCCGTGAAAGGCCCTCTGACGATCGCTATCCCCAAGGGTCGCGTAGTCAAGGTGCTGGCGCCGCTGTTCGCGGCAGCTGGGCTAGACACCTCGGCGCTCGCCGACGACGATCGCCGTCTGGTGCGTGAGAGCCGTGACGGCTCACTGCGCTTCCTGCTGCTCAAGCCCGACGACGTGCCAACCTACGTCGAGTACGGCGCGGCCGACCTGGGCGTCAGCGGTCGCGACGTGCTGCGCGAGCGGCGCTGCGATCTGTATCAGCCGCTCGACCTGGGCATCGGCAAGTGTCGGATGGTGGTGGCGGCGCCGGCCGGCGCGGTGCTGCCGGACGTGCCGCGCATCGCCACCAAGTTTCCCCACGTGGCGACCGAGCACTACGCAGCGCGCGGCGTGCAGGCAGAAATTATCTATGTGGGCGGCTCCGTCGAGCTGGCGCCGATCGTCGGCCTGGCCGACGCCATCGTCGACCTGGTCGAATCGGGCGCAACGCTGCGCGAAAACGGCCTGCTCGAGGTCGAGACCATCTTCGATGTCTCGTCCGTGCTCGTCGCGAATCGCTCGCTGTACAAGCTACGCCACGCCGAAATTCAGCCGCTAGTCGAGCGACTGCGCGCCGCGATCGGCTAGGCGACCGGCGAACGCCGCGCCGCGCCATGTTTCGTTGCCGTGACGCGTCTTTACGCCTTGCAGCACGTACATCCACTTCACGCGAGAGGGTGACGAGCCGTGACAAAGTGTGACGCGCCGCCGATAGTAATGCGCGCGCAGTAGGTGCACCTTCGAGGATATGCACCTCCGCTCCATCTCGGCGTACGCGCGCGAGCTGAAACCACTCATGCCTGCCGGAAGCTTTGCTCCGGCTCGGTTGCGCCTGCTCTGGCTGCCGCTCCATTTTGCCGTGGTTGCGCTCTCGATCGCGGCGCTCGCCCACGGCGTCGCCTGGCCGCTGTGGCCGCTGCTGTCCCTGCTCATCGGCTGCAGCTTCGCCGGCGGGACCTTCGTGGCTCACGAGGCGCTGCACGGTGCCCTGGTGCGGGGACGCAGCGTCCGGCGCCTGATCGGCTGGCTTGGCTTTCTCCCCTTCGGGGTCTCGCCCAGGCTGTGGGAGGCCTGGCACAACCGCGTGCATCACGGTCACACCAACGACCCAAGCCAGGATCCGGACGCCTATCCCACCCTGGATCAGTACCGGCGCAGCGCAGGCGTGCGCGCCGCGACCGAGCTGGCGCTCGGTCGTGGGCGCTGGCGCGGCCTGGTGAGCGTGCTGATCGGCTTCTCGGTGCAGAGCGCACACCAGCTGCTCGACGCGCGGGCGCGCCGGCTGCTCAATCGGCGCGAGCACCTGCTGGCGCTCGTCGAGAGCGCGCTCGGCGTCGCGCTCTGGGTCGCGCTGGCCATGGCGCTCGGCCCGCTCACGTTCGTATTCGCCTTCGTGCTGCCGATGGTGGTCGCCAACAGCATCATCATGAGCCTGATCCTCACCAATCACTGCCTGAGCCCGCACACCGACGTCAACGATCCACTCGTCAACTCGCTGAGCGTCACCAGCTCGCGTTGGTTCGAGCTGTACACGCTCGGCTTTGGTTTTCACGTCGAGCACCACCTGTTTCCGGCCATGAGCGCTCGGCACGCGCGCCCACTCGCTCGGCTTTTGACGCAGCGCTTTCCCGAGCGCTACCAGGCGGTGCCTCTCCTCAAGGCACTACGCGGCCTCTATCGCTCGGCCCGCGTCTACGACACGCCGACCACGCTCATGGACCCCAAGACCGGCCAGCGCTGGCAGACACTCACTCCGAAGCCGGCTTGAGCGCAGGGTCCGCGCAGCAACGAAAGCCGATGAAGTAGTAGGTGAAGCTCGGGGGATGGCTGGTGGTCACCGGCCGGCACGCGTTACGCACGTGCCCCCAGGCTCCGCCCTTGAGGGCGGCCACGCCGGAGCGACGCTGTTTGCGCTCCTGATCGGCGCGCACCCACTCGTCCACGTTGCCCGTCAGGTCGAAAACGCCGAAGCCGCTCTGGCACTCGGGACGAGCACCGCTCGGCTGGCTGCGATCGAGGCGCTCCAGCTCGGCGCGCTGGACCTGCGCATCCGGCGAATAAACGCGCTCCAGGTGGGGGTCGACCCACTTGTTGTCGATGTTGCAGGCGCTGGACGAGCGCCGATAGCCATAGGGAAACGGCGTCTCGTCCGGCCCTTCGCAGGCAGCCACCCACTCGCTTTCGCGGCACAGGCGCTTGCCGGCTGCCGAGCAGCGCTGCTCGGCGTCGTAAAAGCTCAGCATCACCTGCGGCTTGACGCCGCGCTGATTGGGAAATTCGAGCTCGTCGATGCAATAGTCCAGCGCCATGCGCGGCTCCCGGCACTGGCCCGGGGCTTCGCGAAAAGCGTTACAAATCGTGATGCGATTGGGCTCGTCGTACTCCTTGTCGACGCACTGGCGCTCGAGCTTGGGACAGAACGACGTGACCACGTGCCGCATGCCGGCGGGACAGTCGGCAGCCGGCTCGCTCTGCCGCTGCCCGCCAACTACGGGGGCGACGCCCGGGCTCTGCTCGGTCGCGGCACGAACGCTAGGCGAAGGCGTCGCCTCGGCGCTGGCGGTTGGTGCTGCGGCCGCCTGTGGCGGCGCGCTGCTGGTGCTGGGTCGCGACCCGCAACCCAAGGCCGTGAGCAGCACGAGCGCGGGCCCGAGCCAGCGGTCACGACGGCGCGTCCAGAACAAGGTGGGGCAGCATACGCTTGAGCCCGCGCGGACCAATGCCCTTCACGCGCAACAGATCGGTCAGCTGGCGGAAGCGCTTCAGCTTGCCGCGCAGCGCCACGATGGCCTCGGCGCGCTTCGCCCCCACCCCGGGCAAACGGGTCAGCTCTTCTGCCGAAGCCAGATTGAGGATGACCTTGCCGTCTGTCGTGACCCCCGCCACCGGTGCGCCCCCGGCTGCAGGCGGGGCAGCCGATGGCGCTGCGGTTGGCGGCTGAGCGGCGGACGAGCTCGCTGGGGCCGCGACGGCGGCGGGCGCCGAGGAGCGGACGTCGGGCGGGGCGGGCGTGGGCTTGAGCCAACCCGTGCCTAGGGCGTCGACGAGGGCACGCGAGCCATCGGGCAGCGGCCGCCCTGGCTTGGCGTAGGTGGTGGCCACGACGCCGATGCCGGCCAAGACCCCCAGCAAAAGCGCCATGCCCCCAAGCCTGAGCGCCGGAGCGAGCCACACGCTCTTCCTCCAGCGCGTGAGCCAGGACTCCGCCGGCGGCGGCCGAGCTGGCCCACGCGCTTCGCTCACCTCCAGCTCCCCTTCCCACTCGAAATCCTCGATCGCCATCCTGCCCTCCTCCGACCCAGCCGACCTGAAATGTCGGGAGCGGTCGAGACGACCGCTCCCTCCCCGTTTATTTACTCGCTGCGTCGTATCGACGCAGACGACTAAGCCGCGAAGGCTTCGTCGTCGCTCTGACCGTTCTTGCCGCGCAGGTTGGTACCCGCACCTTCCTCGCGCGGCACGTAGTCGCGAATCTGGAAGTCACCCGCCACCGGCAGGGACTCGAGCTTCACGTTGATGGAGCCGTCGTTATTGAGAAAAGCGACGCCGACGCGGTTCCAATACTTCTTCTCTCCGCGTTGGGTGATGACGTAACAAACCTTGAACCTGGACTGATCCATATCTTTCTTCCTTGATGCGTTCGCCCACGAGCGGGCGACAGCAAAGGCAAGTGCGAAGCTTGTGCCAGAAGGGCACACCCCAGAAAAGTCGCTGTTTTCATGCGCACTGCGGCTGGCCGCCCCATGGCGATGCGGCGGCCAGCGTGATAGGTTCCGAGCCGGAGGTCGTCATGACGCACCGCTCGCAACGCCTGAGTCGCCGCCACATGGTTCAAGGAGCCGCGGCCACGGCTGCCGCCGTCACGCTAGGCGCGAGCGAGGGCGCGGCAGCGCCCAGCATCGAGCAATACATCGCCAAGCCGCCGCCAGGCTTCGCGCCGCTCAACGTACCGGGCAAGCTGACCAAGGTCAGCGCCAAGGGCGACTTCGCCTCCTTCATGCAGCCAAACCAGCTCTGGCCCAAGCCCGAGATTGCCAAGTCGCTGCTCGAGAAGGCGATGATGGAGTTCAGCGGGGGCACCAACCTGAACACCTCCATGGGCCGCTTCATCCACGCGGACGACGTGGTGGCGATCAAGGTGAATGGCATCGCCGGCCAAAAGGGCACCTACACCATGGCCACCAACTACGAGGTGATCCTGCCCATTGTCGAGGCAGTGCTCGCCGTCGGCGTGCCGGCGAGCAAGATCACCGTCTACGAACAGTTCCCGGACTTTCTGGCAGGCACGCGCATCAACGTGCGCAAGTGGAAGCTGCCGGACGGCGTCGCCACCGGCACCCACAACAACGCCGACCACAAGATGCCCGAGATCAAGATCTACCAGGGCATCAAGACGCGCTACGCGCGCCTGTTCACCAACGCCACGGCCGTGATCAACGTGACCATGATCAAGGATCACTCGATCTCTGGCTACACCGGCACGATGAAGAACATCACGCACGGCAACGTGAACAATCCGCACGACCACCACGCCAACCAGGCCAGCCCGCAGATCGCGATGCTCTACAATCACCCGATCGTGACCAGCCGCGTGCGCCTGCACGTCACCGATGCGTTCAAGGTGATGTACGACAAGGGCCCGCTCGACAAGGACCCGAAGACGCGCATCCCGCACGGAGCGCTCTACGTCTGCACCGACCCGATCGCCATGGACACGATGGGGGTCAAAATCCTCAACGACGAGCGCAAGGCTCGCAACCTGAAGTCGCTCAAGGACGCGGGTCGCGAGCCGCGCTACATCCAGACCGGCTCGGAGCTCGGCCTGGGCGTGCACGACTTCAACCAGATCCGCATGCAGTCGTTCGAGATCTGAAGCGGAGCCGAGCGGCGGGCAACGTTCGGCTCAGTCCACGGACGGATCGCGAATCTCGCCGCATTTGCCGACACCCCAGTGCACGAAGCGCAGGGTCTGCCCGAATACCTCGAGCGTGACGACGTCCCGGCGCCCCGACTCGAGGAACGCGGCGTCGTAGCTGCGTTCCGCCAATATCTGGCCGTCGTAGTCGCTCACGCTGAAACGCACCGCCTTGCCGCGCCCCTCGTAGCCGTACGAGTAGCCCTGAGCGACGGCCGCCTCACCCGCGCTGCCAAACGCGCCCGGCGCCGTCGCCCCGCCCGACGAGCTGCCCCGCTCGACGCCCAGGCACGAGCCGCCAACGTAACCCTCCGCTTCGCCCGGCTTGGTGACGAGCTCCTCGGTCTGCAAGAACGGCCCCTCGGCGCAGCCCGCGCTTGCCAGCGCCACCAGCAGGACGCCCCCCATCCCGAGCCCCCGAGCTCGCCAGCCGCCCGCTCGCACCTCTCGATATCGACCCATCGTGAGTGTGTCCCCCCGGCCCGCCCGCTCCTTCAAACTTTTCTGGGAGGCCCGAGGTACCGCCCGTTTCCAGCGCTGGAAGACACGCTGGGCCCGCGCGGTATAATC
>DATDEV010000052.1:0-5700 GCA_036522995.1 Polyangiaceae bacterium | reverse complement strand
GTCGTGGAAGGTTTCGGCGGAGCGCTTGAGCGGCTGGTCGTCGGTGTGACCGGCGACTTGGTACTGGCGATCGCGCAGCGAGGGATCGCTGCGAATGACGTCGGCGACCTGCAACAAGATCTTTTCGCCGTCCTTGCGCAGATCGTCTTGGCCGGAAGCGAACAGCACGTCGCCGGGCAATGAAATCACCATGCGGTTGTTGCGGATGCGAACGTCCAGGCCCAGGTCGGTCAGCTTCTTCAGCTTCGAGCGCAAGAGCTCGAAGCGTTGCTTGATGCGCTCGAGCATTTCGGCGCGAGCCTGGTACTCGGCCAGCGCCGCCTTCAGCTGCGTGAGGTCCTGATTGAGCTTCTCTTTCTCGGTGCCTTCGCTGCTCAGCTTGACGCCCAGCTGCTCGAGCTGAGCGTTGAGCTCGGCGACGCGCCCCTTCTGCGCCGCCAGCTCGGCCTCGAGACTGTTGTGCTTTTGCTGCAGCTCGCCATATTTGGCCAGTTGAGCCTGCCATTCGTCCTCGGAGTGACCGCAGCCGAGGACGAGCAAGAGCGGAACCAGCATGGCCGAGCGAAACAGGGAAAATGGGCGAAAGGTCACTAAAAGCCTCCAGTTGGGACGGCCTAGATTGGTATCACGGCCGGTGACGCCTGGCGCGAGCGCGTGCTAAACCGCGCCCTCCGTGCTGCTCGCCCTGGCTGTCGCTGTTCTGGCTGTCGCGCTCGGGGCAGCTTTGACGGTTGCCTCGGGAGCGAGGCCGGTCGTGCTGGGTCTGCTGCGCACGTTTGCGGCCACGGCGGCCGGAGCCGTGGTGCTCACGCACCTGCTACCGGATGCGCTGAGCGGTGCCGGGCTGTGGGGGGCGCTCGGATTCCTGTTCGGCTTGCTCGGGCCGCTAGTGCTGCACCAGCTGACCGCGCGCCTGGCCTCGCGCCGGAGCGAGCTGTCGCCGACGCGGCTGGCGCTCGAAGCCGGCTTCATCGGGCTGCTGGTGCATCACGTGGGCGACGGCCTGGGCATCGGGGCCTACGCGGCGCTGCCGGGCGGTGTGCTCGCTCACCTGGACGTGATCCTGGCGCTGATCGCGCACACCGTGCCGCTGGTAGCCATCGTGACCTTGGCCTACCGCGGTGAGTACGACCTGCGCGTGGCCTTGCGGCGCGCTGCAGCGCTGGCGGTCGCGAGCGCGGTCGGGGTGCTGGCATCCTTCGCTGTCCCGCCCTCGGCGCTCGCTTCGGCTTCGGCCTGGATCGGAGCGCTGGTGAGCGGCGTGCTGCTGCACGTGGTCACGCACGACTGGCTCGAGGATTTGCCGCGCACCGAGGGCGCGCGCCTGGCCGACCTGCTGGCGGCCGGGCTAGGCCTTTCGCTGGTGCTGCTCGGCGGACACGAGCCCGGACACGCCAGCGAGGCCGACGAGCTCGGTCACAGCGCGCTCGAGCTCGCGCAGCACAGCGCACCGCTGCTGCTCGTCGGTCTGGGCCTGTCGTTTCTGCTGGGCAACCGGCTGCACCGCGAGCTGGATAAACTGGGCAGCTCGCTACCGGTGGCGCTGGCTCGACGGCTCGGCTTCGCGTTTGGAGCCGAGGGCCTGGCGCTCGGTTTGGCGTGCTACGGGGTGGTCTGGACGCTGGGCGCCTTCCTGGCCACCAGCTTCGTGCCACTGGTAGCTGCACTGGTGGCCATGCTGGCGGTCGCGATCGCCGGCGAGGAGGTCGCACGCGACGCGCAAGCCCGACTGGCGGCGGCGCCGCTCACGCCGCCCGATCGCCTGCGTCGCTTCGATCGCGCCACCGCGATCTGGGTGATCGCGCTGGGCCTGGCCGCCGCCTTCGGTGTGGCCTTGCCGCCAGGAGCGCTGTACGGCTCGCTCGGTGGCCCGGGCGAGCTGGCGATCAGCGCGCTGCTCGGCAGTCTGCTCGGCAGCGGTGGACCGAGCGTCGTGGCGCTGGCAGCGCTGACCGAGAAAGGGCTTTCGCCGGGGGCGGCGCTACTCGGTACGCTGCTGTCGAGCGCGCTCGGCGCCAAGATGCTGCTCGAGCTCTGGCGAGCCGTGGGACGACGGGCGCTGGTGCCGGCGCTGCTCTGGCTGGTGAGCTTGACGGCCGTGATCGCCATCGGCGTCAATCACGTGGCACCGATCCCGAGCCCGCTACGTTTGCCGGCGAGCGTCGGTCGCATCGCCGCAGGCCTGGCCTTGCTGCTGATCCTGGTGCGCGCCGAGCGCGTCGGCGTGCGGCGCTGGCTGGCGGGTTGGTTCGAGGAAGGTGCCCACTCTCACGGGCACGGGCACGGCCATCAGCACGCTCACGCTGCCGGCGAGCACGCTCACTCGAGCGAGACGCCGAAGGGCAACGCCGCCACGACGCTTTCCCCCGACGCCAGGGGTCCGAGCGCCGAAGCATAGCGGCGCAGCGAAGCCGGCAATTCACGGATGACCAGCGAACGCGCCTGGTAGGCCGCCAGCGCGCGCGCCACCTGCTCTTCGTTGGCGTCCTCACCCACCAGCAGCATCTCGAGCAAGCTGTCCTGACCGCCCTCGACCGTGACCGGCGCGTCGCCCGGGAGATCCGCCATCTTTCGCGCGTGCGCGATGGCATCCAGCACGCCACCGAGCTGATCGACCAGACCGCGCTCGAGCCCCTGCTTACCGCTCCAGATGCGGCCCTGTGCGTTTTCTTCCACCTTCTCGCGCGGCATCTTGCGCGAGTCGGCCACGCGCGTGATGAACAGGTCGTACACCGACTGCATCTGAGCGCGCACGCGCTCGCGGGTCGCGTCGTCCCAGGCACTGAACGGCGACTGCGAGGCGGCGCGCGCTGCCGCGCCCGGCTCGGGGCTGGCCGGGAAAGTCTCGGTGTGCACGCCGATCTCCTCGAGCGTGCCGGACAGCACGATCTTGCCGCCAAACACGCCGATCGAGCCCACGATGCTGGTGGGCTCGGCGATGATGCGGTCGGCGGCGCAGGCCATGTAGTAGCCGCCACTGGCCGCCATCCCGCCCACCGACACGATCAGCGGCTTCTCCTTCTTCAGCTCGCGCAGCTCGTGCCAGAGCAGGTCGCTCGCGAGCGCCGAACCGCCCGGTGAATCGATGCGCAGCACCACCGCCTTGACGCTTTCGTCCTTCTTGAGACGCCTGAGCGTCTTGCTCAGCGCGCGGGCGGTGATGCCGCCACTCTCGAAAGCGCCACCCGACTCCATGGCGATGGCGCCCTCGGCCGGCACGATGGCCACGTGAGGCCGCGAGCTGGCACTGTCATCGCTGCCTGCGATCACGCGCACCAGCTCGGCGACGCTGAAGCCCTGCCCGCCGTCGGCTTTGGAGCCGTAACCGGGGCTGACGCGCTCGGCCTTGGCCAGCTTTTTGGCTTCGATCAGCGCTTCGGACTCGAAGCCGATGGCGTCGATCAGCCCCTGCTGCTTGGCTTCGTCGGGACTCCAGGGCCCCTGCTCGAGCGCCTTGCGCACCGAGTCGGGCTTGCCCGCTCGAGTCGCCTGCTCCAGCCAGCCGTCGCGAATGGCGCGCAGCGTTTCGGTCAGCGACTCGCGCGCCGGCTCGCTCGGCCCTTCGCGCGTGAAGGGCTCGACGCCGCTCTTGAACTTGCCCACGTGCAGGAAGTCGACACCGACCTTGAGCTTGTCGAACAGCCCGCGCATGTACATGACCTGCGCCGCGATACCCACCGTGTCGGCCTCGCCGGCAGGGCTCAGCCAGGTGCGCGTGCAGCCGCGCAGCACCAGCGCCGCCGCGGAGTTGCTGAGCGCGTGGGCGTGACACACCACCGGCTTGCCCTGACGCTTGAGCTTTTCGAACATCGCGCCAAGCTCTTCGGTCTGAGCCCAGTCGAGCGATGCTCCGCCGAGCTTGACGAACGCGCCGCCCACGTCGGCATCGTTCGAGACGCGCTCGAGCGAGCGCGCCAGCGCCACGAAGGTGCGTGAGGCAGGCGGCTGAAACAGACCCCCGCCGACGCTCTCCGGCACGCCCGCCGAGAGATCGAACTCGGCCACGCTGCGCCCCAGGCCCGGGCTGGCGCCGTCGCTGCCCCCGGCGCCGCGCGGGCGACCGTGGCAGGCCAGGGCCGCCGCCAGCGGCAGCAAGCACAACGCGCGCAGCAACGTTCGTTTCATCGGGCTCCTGGCAGATCCGTCGTGTCGATTTGCGGAGCCTCGGGAGCGGGCTCGGGCGCCGGGCTCGGCGCCGGCGCGTCCGGCGGCGCGGTGGATGCGGCCGGGGCGCTCTCGGCTTCGCTCAGGCGGGCTCGAGCGCGCGCGCCATAGTCGGAGCCGGGCCCCACCTGATCGACGACGCGCCGGTAAAGCAGCAGCGCGGCCGGGCGGTTGCCGGCGTTCCACTTGATGTCGGCGCTGGCGAGCATGGCTGGCAAGTAGCTGGGGTTTTGGGCCAGCACCTGATCATAGAGCTGAGCGGCGCGGGCGGAATCCCCCCGCCGGCGCGCCACGTCGCCGAGCCCCGAAAGCGCCTCGACGTTGCCGGGTTGATTGGCCAGGGCGGCTTCGTACAGATCCTCGGCGCGGCCCCAGTCACCATTGCGCACGGCCATCGCGGCCTGGCTGAGCGCTGCCCGAAAGTCGGTCGGTAGACCACTGCCCTGTCGCTCCTCCACCACCGAGGTGTCGAGCTTCGGCAGCTTGGACGGGTCGACGACGGCCACGGGCGACGGTGCGGGCGTGGCTTTGCCTTCCGGAGTGCTGGGCAAGCGAGCCAGGAAGCCGCGCAGCTCGTCGAGCAGAATGTGGGGCTTGGGCTGAGCCTCGAGCTTGCTCAGCTCGGCGCGCGCTTCGCCCACGCGCTCGGCGCGCGCCAGCGCGTAGATCAGCGCGGCTCGCGCGCGGCCCGGCTCGCGCTCACCCGCCGCTGCCGTGCGCAGGCGATCGATGACACTGGCCCACACCGGCGCTGAATCCGACAGGTCGAGCGCCGCCAGCACGAAGGCATTCTCGGGCTGGCTGGCGTTGCTGCTCACCGGCCCGATCCATTCGCGCGCCTTGTCGCTCTCGCCGCTCAAGCGCATGGCATCGATGCGAGCGCGAATCACGATCGGATCCTCTGGCGCCAGGGCGAACGCCTTGTCGATCGCTTGCCGGGCCTTGCCCACCCGACGGCCGAGCTCACGGTGCGTGGCGGCGACGAGCTCGCTCGACCCCGGATCGAGCAGCCGCAGCTTGAGCCAGAACACGTCGGCGCGCAGCGTTTCGAGGCGCGCCAGCGCCCCCAGCACGTGCGCATCCTTCTCGGCGAGCGCGCTGGCCTTGACCAGCTCTTCTTGCGCGCCTTCGTAGTCGCCCTCGTCGGCCAGCAGATTGCCACGAGTGAGTAGCTCCTTCACGCGGGCATCGCTGGTCACGACCGGTGCTGCGCTGGGCACTGTCGCACCCGCCAGGTAGCGCCGCCCGGCCGTCGCCCCCACCAGCCCGATCATGCCGATCGCCACCACCCCGACGATCCAGCGTGAGCGCGCTCGCCGGGCATCGAAGGCGCGATCGGCCGCCGGCGTGCTCAGCTCGTCGTAGGAGTGAAAGCTGCCACGGCTGCTGATCGGAGGGCGCGGCGTCGAATCGAGCGGCCCTCGCACCGAGCGGGGCGTCGAATCGAGCGGGCCGCGCGGCGACGCCAGCGGCGACGAGCGCGGCACTGTTTCGAGCGGTAGCCGCGGTGACGAACGCAGCGCCGCCGATTCGCGG